>NZ_JBNPOK010000003.1:0-127850 GCF_050315135.1 Collinsella sp. SGI.033 | reverse complement strand
ACTTATTTAGGAGATGAGTCAGAGGGCGCCGAGGAGGATGGCGTAGGTTGTGGATTCTCCGAGCCTGAGCTCGTCACCGGGGTTCAGCTGAGCGGAGCGGCCGGGCTCGACCTGGGTGCAGACGTTCGTCGCGCCGTTTACCACCACGGTTCCGTTGGTGGACGACAGGTCCTCGACGTACCAGACATTTTGGTCATCGCACCACACGTGGGCATGGCGAGCCGAAACGTCATCGCCCACATCGGTGATATCACCCTCCCCCGTCGCCAGCGCGCCGATCTCGACGCCCTCCTCACTCGGCTGAATCCAGCGCGGGGCGCTCACCACGTAGCCGTTTTGCACGCGCAGCAGTCCCAACGGGTGCGCAGGCGCCGCCTCGTGCTCGCCCGTGACCGTCGAGGTGCTCAGCGAGCGCGGCGTCGACGTGGCGCCGCCACAGGTCGCATGAGCGTAGTCGAGGGCATAGGTCACCGACGAGCGGACATCTGCCGAGCAGCCCACGGCGACAAACAGCACCAGGATGGCCTCGGCGCGCTCGGCGGGCATGAGCTCAGCCGCCTGCGACAGGCGCTCGAGCGCATTGCGATAGAGATTCGTGTCCTGATGGCATTCCTCGAGTGCCCGCACCATGGGCTCGCCAGCGGGGCCGCACACCATGTTGGTCACGGCCGTGGCGTCCATGGGATTGCGGCGGCGCAGGGCCAGCTGCGACATAATGCGCGCGGCCGAGGTGCCGTAATCGGCAAAATAACGTTCCTGCAGCGTGCCGACCGGCGCGCGCACGATAAAGCGCGAAACCCAAGAGCGATCGGCAGCACGGCTCTGCGGACTACGGCCGTCGACGAGCGGGCGGCTCGAGAGTACCAGGCCGCACAGTTCGATATGGCTCAGGTGCGCTGCGCGCTTAAAGATGTCAAACATTGCCCCGCACGGGGTGAGCTCAGCTTGAGAAGCCATGGCTTAGCCCTCCTTGGTCGCAGAGATAGTGTCGGATACTTCGGCCGGCCCGCCAAAGGCGCGAGCAGCCGCGGCTCCGCCGGCAAGCGGCGTCGCCATGGAAATTTTCGCACGTCGCGCTGACACGACGGGAAGCTCAAAGGCAAACCCCATCGCCAGCAAAAACCACGTGAGCGCATAGGTTGCAATTAAGGCGGCAACGAAGCCGCTCGCTACGGCGCGCTGGGAAAACACGGTGCATGCAACCGCGATCAGCACCGGAACCTCGCAGGCAGAAAGCGCCAGTACGCCTTGCAGGAACCCCGTGCGACGATCGTGTGCCATGGCGCCGGCAGCGATGCCCACCATGCCCGGCGGTGCCAACGCCAGTGCGGCGATAATGGCCGGCAGCTTCCCGGACCACATAAGCGGTCCTACGACGAGCGTCACATGGGCGCCCGACGCCAACAGCGCAGCTGATACCACGACCACAGCCCAAAGCACGCCGCATACCGCCGTCGCACCAACCATCGCCGCACGCCGGGCCGTGTGCCCCGATACCTCCATCGGGCACGGCATGAGCGGCTCGGCCCGAAGCGAGCGGGCGACATTTTGCGCATAGTGGTCGCAAAATGCCGAGAGCGCCGCCTCCACCGCAGCCGGCTCGGGACGATCTTCCTGATGGCAGGACAGGCAGGCCATGACCACGTCGAACAACTGGGCATCGACAAACGCCAGCGCATCGCGCAGATCCTCGGAATTTGGATCGAGTCCCAGCTGCTGAGCCTGTTCGGCCGCGGCAAGTGCCACATCGGGCTCGCGTCGCAGCAGTTGCGTCAAGTCGCAGCCGGGCGCGTGGGCGCCAACGGGATAATCGGGCAGCGTATCCATCTTGAGGCGATAAGGGCTGGCGATATCGCACGTCTTTTTGCGCGAGCCCGAAGTACCCGACGCACCCGGCGCTACTTCGTACGGCGCGACACCGGCGATGAGCTCGTAGACCGTACTCGCCGCTGCATACACATCGATTGCCGGCGACATGCGAAGCATGCGCAGGTCGGGGATATCGTCGGTGAGCATCTCGGGCGGGGCGTAGGCCACCGTCGCGCGGCGCAACGTGGCATAGCGCTCGGTAAACGACGCCTTGCCGCCGGTGCCGGCCACCGCAGAGGCGGGCTCGAGCGCCAGCGAAGAGCCAAAGTCGATCAAGCACAGGTCGAAGGTGCCTTCGGCAAGCTGTCGGTCGAGCGGCAGGCGCGCCGTGCGCACCATAATATTAGCGGGCGAGATATCGCGATGGACGAACCCCTCGCCTACCAAGCTCATGCGGCAGAGCAGATCGAACAGGTCGCGACCCAGGCGCGCCGCCAGGAGCGGCGACAGACGCCCGGCATCGTCCACGGCAAGGCGCGAGCGCAGGCGAGCGAGCGTCTCGCCCTCGACCCACTCCATGACAATCGCGGGCACGCCGTCAACCTCGCCCCATCCATACAGGCGGGGAAAGCCTCTAAGGCCCGAAAGGGCGCGATGGCATTCATATTCCTCGCGAAACGCCGCCTTGAACTTGGTGACCAGCGCCTCGTGGGCGACATCGTCATCAAATTCGTCGCGCGTTGGTAAGATGAGCTGCTTGAGTGCCACGGCCTCGCCCTGCGCGTTGACGGCACGCGTCACACGGCCGATACCGCCGCGGCGCATGGTGGCGTCATCGGCAAACAGCATCGTAAAACGGCGCAGGTAGGCGGGAAGCTCGTCCGGGCCCAGCGCAATGGCGGGCTCAAACCCTCCAACGCGCGCCAGGCGCAGGCCCACCATGGGATCACGGCTGAGCGACTGGGTTGCCACAGAAGCAAGGCTATTCGTCATAGGGCGATCGCCGCCACTTTGGTATTGAAGTTGTTGAGCGCGACGTCGTCATCGCCATAATGCCCCACCCATTGGCACAGATTGGTGTAGCAACCCCATAGGTTGGCGTATTGCTGATACCACTTTGACTTGGGAGAAAACGTTTGCCGGCCAAACTCGGCACGGATGACAAACATATCGTTGGCCAGGCTGTCGCACGGTCCGGTATCGCCCGTAGCGTTATAGGTCGAAACCACGCTGTTGGCGCGGGCGACATAGCCATCGAGCATGTTGTATTTGGTCACGAGCCAGCTGTGAATACTCTCCTCCTCGGCAGCCGAGAGACCACCCGAGCCCGTGTCGCCGCCGGCACCGCCGTCCGTCGAGCCATCACTCGAAGATCCACCGCCAGAGGCGGAGCCCGAACCGGAACCGCCGCCCGACGAATCGGAGCTGGAGCCAGACGAACCCGAACCGCCGGGCTGGCCTGCCTGTTGGGCGTCCTGCCCCTTCTGCTGCTCGGCCTTATTGACGACAGAAGCCACACTGTTGTTGGAAAGCTTCGTAATGACCTTGGTGTTGGTGAGCACGATGGTCTTGCCGTTTGCCAGCGTGACCTCGTTGTCCGATGTTTCTGGACTGTCCGCATCGTCGCCACCGAACACAACATGCGAGACCACGCTCGCCCACGCATATCCGGTTGTCGTTCCCAAGTCGCTTTTGGCCTTGCGCCCAATATGCAGCTCGCGCGCAGCATGCGCCTGTACCATGGACGGCACCGTCATGCCATAAGCCGAAACACCGGCTATGACCAGCACGAGCGAGCAAGACAGCAGCACGTACGCCCGAGGCGCCAGGCCCAGCCGGCGTCGAATGCGCACCGCGGCGCCATGCTTTGTCTGAGTGCTAGCGGGCCGCATGCGTTCTCCTCCAACAAAAACACGCCGCTTAAAAGCGGCGCATTCTTTCATATCCACATTTGAGTGTATCAGCGAACCCAAAAGGTTGTGCAACGAATGGGCAAATACGAGGTGCGAGTGGACCCATCCACGCGATAAGCGGATGAAAAGCAGGTTTGTTGTACAACAAATGCATGAACGCGTGCCCAATTATGAGCGCCCCGTGCGGCAGGCCGACGGGACATGCCGCGGAGCTGACGCCGCCTAGATCGCACGACGGGCCTCGATAGCACGGCCGAGCGTAAGCTCGTCAGCATACTCCAGGTCGCCTCCCACGGGCAGGCCGCTCGCCAGACGCGACACCTCGACGCCCAGAGGCTTGATGGTGCGGGCAAGGTAGCTCGCCGTGGTCTCGCCCTCAATGTTGGGGTTGGTGGCGATAATGACCTCGTGGATGTCCTCGTGGCCCAAGCGCGCCAGCAACTCGCGGATGTGCAGCTGCTCGGGGCCGATCTTGTCCATGGGGCTGATCACGCCGCCCAGCACGTGGTAGAGGCCGTGGTAGCTGCCCGTGCGCTCAATCGCCTGGACATCGCGCGGCTCACCCACCACGCAGATGCGGGTGGTGTCGCGCATCGAGTCTTGGCAGATGGAGCACTCGTCAGCGGTGGCGTAATTAAAGCAGCGGCTGCAAAAATGCACTTCCTGCTTAACCTCTAGAATGGCCTCGGCCAGGCGGCGCGCCTCCTCGGCGTCAGCCTCGAGCAGGTAGTAGGCGATGCGCTGGGCCGATTTGGGGCCAATGCCCGGCAGACGGCCCAGCTCATCGAGCAGTTTTTGCAGACTATGGTTGGCACTCATATATGTGCGCGTCTTAGAACGGCATGCCCGGGATGTTGAGGCCGCCGGCGATGGCGCCCATCTGCTTGTTGGCGAGCTCGTTGACGCCGCGGACGGCCTCGTTGACGGCAGCCATAATCATGTCCTGCAGCATATCGACGTCCTCGGGATCGAGCGCATCGGGGTCGATGGTGAGGTTGACGAGCTCCATCTCGCCGTTAACGGTCACCTTGACCATGCCGCCGCCGGCAGAAGCGTCGACGGTCTGGGACTTGAGGTTCTCCTGCGCGGCGGCAAGCTGCTCCTGCATCTTGCGGGCCTGCTTCATCATCTGCTGCATGTTCATACCGGCCATGATGGCTCCTTTACGTGTGGTCGTGCGACAAGCTGCAAGGGCAGCCGGGCACGGCGGGACTTTCAAACTCAAAAATCGTACCACGGCGCGGGGCAAACGAGCGAGGCGGTCGCGCTAACTCAGTCGATGTACATGTCCTCTAGCGTGACGCGCCGCGCAAGACTATGCAAGGTTGAATTATGCAAGGTCTCACAACTCGGCGTATATACCCGCCCGCATAGTTACTCCACCGGCTTGAAGATAGTGGACTGGCCAAAGACACTACGCATGAGGGCTTTGGCCTCGTCCTCGGTCTGCGGGATGCCCGGGGCTGCGCCCTGGTGACCGAAAGGACTGCCGGCACCGGGGTTGGACTCCCAAGGGGCAGCGAGGGCGTCGTCACTTGCAGGAGCGGACGTCGCAGCCGCGGGAGCTGCGGCCGAAGCGGCAGGGCTGGGCGCAGGCGCCGCGGCAGGCATGCCGAACGGAGGAAGATCTTCCCCGTTCGCATCGCCGGCGAAGCCGCCGACCATGGCGTCGTCGTAGGGTACCTGCTCGGATTCCCATGGCGCAGCCTGTACAGACGGCTGAATCTTGGGAGCAGACGCGCACTCGGGCACTCGGGGCGCGGGCTCGGTCGGGAGCTTGCCCGTGGCAGGAGCACCGGCAGGGTTGTCGGAGCGCAGCCAAGGGGCCTTGGCCAGGTCGGATGACTTTGGTGCAGGCGCGGCAGCGGGCTTGGACGCGGGGACCGGAGCAGCCGGTTTGGACACGGCGGGTTCAGTCACCGACGGGATCGGTGCCGCTACCGGTGCCGCTTTTGGCTGCGTCGCGCTGGCGCTCAAGGATGCAGGGGGCGCCGAGGACACGGGTTGCGGGTCCGCAGATGCCGCAGCCCGTGCAGATGGAGAATGCTCCTCATGTTGAGGAGCCGGCCTGACACCCCCATCCAGGACATAGTCGACGGTGCGACGACCGAAGACCGCACTGACTGTCGGCAAAAACACTGCCTGTGTATCAGCACGCCCGAGCATCTTGATAGCAAATGCCGTAGGGAACAAGACCGTGAGCTTAGAACCATCGTCTGCCGTAGCGCGAGCGTTCAACAGGAGAGCCGCATAAGAAGGTTGTTGGGCCTTGACGCGCTCGACGACCTCGGCCCATTTGCGCTGCAGCTCTCCGGCGTTCTCGACCGCAGGGGTCTCGGCGGCGCCGGCGGCAGCGACCTGAGCGGCAGTGTTGGGCTGGGGCTTAGGCGCCGGCGCAGCGGCAGGTGCAGGAGCCGAAGCGGCGGTGGGCTGGGGCATCGGAGCCGGGGCAGGCTGAGGCGCAGGCGCAGCGGGCTTGGGGGCCGGCGCGGGCTGGGCCGCCGGAGCGGCGGCGCCGCGATCCCAGGGCATGCCGCCCTGGCGCGCGGGCGTAGCAGTGGGAGCGGCAGATGCCACAGGGGCAGCAGCTCGGGCACCCGAGATCAGCGTCGGTTGTTGTGTCGCCACAGGTGCAGCCGCGACAGCCGCAGGCGCAGCACTAGCAGCAGCCACGCTCGCCGGCACCGCGGCGTTGGCGACCATGGCCTCCAAGCGTGCCACGCGCTCGGCCAGGGCCTCAATGGTCAGATCGGCCTCGGGACGTGCCAGGCGCGTGCAGGCGATCTCGAGCACCAGGCGCACGTCGCTCGCACCCCTCATCTCCAACGCGGCATCGTCGAGCACTGTCAGCACGCGGGCCAGACGGTCGGCCGGATGCCCGCCAAAGGCAGCGGCCTCGGCAGCAAGCGCCTCGGCCTGCTCGGCCCCGCCCTCAAACAGCTCGCCACGGGTACCGGCAACGCAGGCCACATACACGTCGCGCACGTGCGCCACCAGGTCGCGCGTCAGCTCAAGCAGGTCATTGCCCTCCTCGACCTGTGCGCGAATGAGCCCATAGAGTCCAGCAATATCACGCTCGGCGATGGCACGGGCAAACTCGCCCAGGATCTGGTCCGAAACCTCGCCCAAAAGCGAGCGGGCATCGTCCGCATGCACGGCGCCGTTGCCAAAAACGCTCAGCTGCTCCAGCGTGGAAAGCGCGTCGCGCATGCCGCCCTTGGCATGGCGCGCCACGATGGCCAGCGCCTCGTCGTCGTAATCGAAGCCCTCCTGCTCGCACACGTAGGACAGGCGATGCTCGATATCCTCGTTGCCGATGCGGTGGAAATCGAAGCGCTGGCAGCGCGAGAGGATGGTCTCCAGAATCTTTTGCGGATCGGTGGTGCACAACACAAAGATCACGTGCGCCGGCGGCTCCTCGAGCGTCTTGAGCAGCGCGTTGAACGCCGCCGTCGTGAGCATATGGACCTCGTCGATGATATAGATCTTGTACTTGCCACGCACCGGGGCAAAGTTAACGGAGTTGATGATCTCCTCGCGCACATTGTCCACGCCCGTACGGCTTGCGGCATCGAGCTCGTAGACATCGGGGTGGTTGCCCTCGGCGATGAGCTCGCACTCTTCGCAAGTGCCGTCGGGCATGCAGCCGCTTGCGCCCTCGGCGCGCGCCGCCTCGGCATTGCGGCATAGCAGCGCCTTGGCCAGAATGCGCGCCATGGTGGTCTTGCCCGTGCCGCGCGGTCCGCAGAACAGGTACGCGTGGGACAGGCGTCCCTCGGTGATGGCGTGCTCGAGCGTCGAGACGATATGCTGCTGGCCCACCACGGAGTCGAAGGTGAGCGGGCGATACTTTCGGTACAACGATTCCATGGGTGCTCCCCCGGGTATACTGAGTTTTGTTGCCGCGACGGCCATGCGGTCGCACGGCATACTGCACTCATAATAACCCGTACGGCGAGCCCGCCGCGATAGGAGTCCAAAGAGCATGGCAGACGCAGAGAGCAACCTCGTTCCCTCCGAAGCAGCCGACCAGGTCGAGGTCGCGCTCGAGAAGCAGGCAGCAGCCGACGACGGCATCCTGTACCTCAACGAGTATCAGTACGAAAACGACCTCGTCACCGACTTCGCCCGCTTGGTCGCCTCGCCCAGGCGTCGCGGCTCGCTGTATGTCGCCGCGGCAATTGCCGCGCTGCTCGGCATCGGCATGTTGGTGGCCGGCGGCAACTGGATCAAGTTTGGCGTCGTCCTGATCGTGTTCGGCGCCTTTTTGGCCTGGTGGAGCAAAAACCTGCACCACACGCTCGCCCGCGACTTTATCGACGCCGTCGAGGCCGACAAGTCCATGGGAGGCCGCTATCGCCGCGTCGCCGCCAACGAGGACGGCTTGATGGTATGGGGCAAGAGCGGCAAGTCGCAGTTCTTCCCGTTTGAGAAGCTCGACCACGTACTCGACGGCGAGCGCATCTTTGTTGCCATGTTCGCAGACCAGGGCGTGACGATCCCCAAGGACACCTTTGTTCGCGGCGACGCCGAGCAGTTTGGCTCCTTCCTTAAGGCGCGCATCAACAAAAAGCTCCGCATTGAGACCAAGAAGAAGAAAATGAAGGCCGAGAAGGCTGCAGCCGAGGCCAAGCAGGGAGACAAGGCAGACAAGCCCCAGGACAACAAGGGCAAGCAGTGCAAGCAGAAGAAGGGCAAGAAGAAGCGCTAAGGCCAAGTCAGACAGGCAGCCTCGCATCCCGCTATCCTCCCCATGCACCAGAGCGTGCTACACTAGCAGCATCTATGCCACCGCGAATGGCTCGGCCCCGCGCCCGCCGCTCGCAAACGAACTTTAAACGCACGAGGGTTGGCCATGCCGCTTTTCTCGCAACATACCGCCCGGTTCTCGCCGGACGTCCCTTTGGAGGGCACCAGCTCTCGCGAGCTGCTCAAGCGGTACCAGCCGCTCGAGACGCTTGCGACCGGCGGTTTTGGCTCCATCGAGATTTGCCGCGACACGCACCTGCGTCGTCGCGTGGCCATTAAGCGCATCCCTCTTATCAACGGCTCCGGCATACCCGCCAGCGACATCATGGATGTACTGCGCGAGGCA
Source organism: Collinsella sp. SGI.033 (assembly GCF_050315135.1). Classification (NCBI taxonomy): domain Bacteria; kingdom Bacillati; phylum Actinomycetota; class Coriobacteriia; order Coriobacteriales; family Coriobacteriaceae; genus Collinsella; species Collinsella sp. SGI.033. Next base: position 119,033 of record NZ_JBNPOK010000003.1, on the reverse strand, counting down.
CATACCGCCGCCATGCTTCAACATCCCAATATCGTGCAGGTTATCGACTTTACGCATGACACCGCCTATGCCTACCTGGTCATGGAGTATGTCGACGGCATGTCGCTGGCCGAGTTTTTGCATCGCGTGGACGGCCACTCGCTCACCTTTGACGAGGCAGCGACCATTGCCGACGCGTTGGGTCAGGCGCTCACCTTTGCCCATGCAAACGGCGTGCTTCATCTGGACATAAAGCCCGCCAATGTGCTCATTGACCACTCGGGCAATGTAAAGCTCACCGACTTTGGCATGGCGCGGCTGTCATCTGCCGGCGGCTTTGGCGGATCGCGCGGCGGCACCATCGGCTACATGCCGCCCGAACAACTCGATATCGAGACCGGCACGGTCGACGAGCGCGCCGATGTCTTTGCCCTTGCCTGCGTGATCTACGAGGGCCTGTGCGGCAGCGCCCCCTTTATGGCGGCAACGCCTGCCGACTCGCTCGACCGCATCATCGGCGGCGCCACCTACCCCAGCGAGCTGATCCCGCACTTTCCCCCGGGAGCCGAGGCAGCGCTCATGAGCGCCCTCTCCCCTATGCCGCAAGACCGCCCCGATAGCATCGAGGCATTCTGCGACCAACTCCTTGCCGGCTTGGGGAGCGTGCGCGAAGGCCGTCGCAGCTTGGAGCAGATGGTAAGCGAGCTTTCGGACGACGAGCACGCAGCAGACGATATGGAGTCGCTGCCTTACGAGGATAACGCCATCGAAGTCGACCCCGCGCTCGGTTGGGCGGGCACGCGCTGGAGCTGCGCGCGCGATTACACCATGCGCGGTATCTCGGCGCTAACGTGTGCAACCTTCAGCTTTTTGCTTATGCAGACAGCGGGCGTCGCGGCGCTTCCCGGGCTGGTCGCCGCGGCCATCGCTATTGGCGCGGCGGCAGGCTTGGCACCGCAGATCGGCTCGGCTATCTCGGCCGTGGGCTTTTTGGTGCTCATGGCCAACGCCACCATGCAGGCGCAGGGCATCCTGTCGATGCTGCCGGTCGCGGTCATTTTTGCCGCCGCCATGTCCGGATGGTGGATTGCCTGGGGACGCACCGAAGCGGCCGCGAGCGCGGCACTCACCTGCGCGCTTGCGCTAGGTTGTCTAACCGGCGACGCCATCCTTGCCGCCGGGGCCGCCGCGGGCTTCGCGGCGTTTTGGCTCGGCCCGGCAAGCGCCGCTGCCGCCACGGGTATAGGCGCGCTTTTTGCCCGCCTGGCCGCAGCTGCCCTCCCTACGGGAGGCGTGCTGGGGCTTGGCAATGTCGCCGCAGCGCTGGGCGACGCGTTCCTCTGGGCCGCCTTCGCACTGATTTCAGCAGCAGCCGCGGCAACGTCGCTGCTGCTCAATGCCCATGCCAAGCGCGCCGAGCAGGGGTCAAACCTCGCCGCCATCGTCGCAATTGCCGTCGCCGGTATCGGCTCGGCCGTATCGTTTTGTCTTGCACACCATATGGAAATTGCCAGCCTTGCGGGCACGGTCGTCGCCAAGGCGGCGGTTGCGGGAATCCTATCCTCTATAATCGTTGGGATATGCCTGTATTTGCTCGGATACCAAAGAACCTATACGGAGAGTGATCTTTCGTGAACTTCCTGAACATCTTCGAGGACCACGTGGCCGGCATCTTCGGTGCCACCCGTGCCCCGTTCTCCTTTAAGAAGCTTGCCAAGCAGGCTGCTCGCGACATGGAGGATCAAACTCTGGTGATCAACGGCGTCAACACCGCGCCGGCGCTCTATACCATCCTGATCGCCACCGATGACGATCCCATGCTTGCCCCGTTCTATCCCGAGCTTTCGCGCGAGGTGCGCGAGTTTGTGAAGGCGCAGGCCGAAAAACGCCGCTACGTCTTTGTCGGCGAGCCCCTTGTTCGCTTTATGATCGACCCTCAGCTGCGCGCCGGCAAGTTCTCGGTCTTTGCCGAGAACGTCGACGCTCCCACGCTCGGCCGTCTGTACGAGGAAGAGCGCGCCTATCAAAATGGCCTGGGACAGAACAGCTCGGCCACAAGCCGTGCCGCAAGCGCCCCCCGCGCCGGTCAGCAGCAGTTTGCATCGCCGCAGCAACACCCGGCCGCCATGCCCCAGCAGCAGCCGACACCCCGCGCTGTCACTCCCGACCCGCTCGCTGTGGCCGACCCCTTTGCACCCAATGTCCCCGATCCCGCAGCCCCCATCCCTGTGCCGCAAACCGTCTCGCGCGACGCACTTGCCGGTATGGGCGGAGCGGCTGCCACTGGCGCCGCCGTGGGCCTTGGCGCTGCGACCAGCATCGCCTCCAACATGGCAAGTCCCCGCGCCCCGCAGCGTCCGCTCGCCCAACTCGTCGACGTCGTGAGCGGCGAGAGCCACAACATCACCTCCGCGCAGGTGACCATCGGTCGTGAGCGCTCGGTATCCGACATCGCCCTGCGCGACCCCAACGTGTCGCGCCGTCATGCCCAGCTCACCTTTACCGGCTCTGACTGGTCGATCGAGGACCTCAACTCCACCAACGGCACGCTCGTCAACAACCGCCGCATCACGCGCTGCCCGCTGCGCAACGGCGATCTGCTAACGTTTGGCCTGAGCACCTTTGAATTTAGGGGTTAATCGCTTATGAACATCGATATCGTCCTTTTTGCAGGCCGCATCGTACTGGTCGTCCTGCTTTATATCTTCTTGTTCGCCGTCATGAAGACCGGCGTGGGGCTCGTGCGCGGCCAGCGCCGCGACTCTGCCATCTGGACGATCGATGTGGACAAGGGCCCGCGCGGCATTCGCGGTATTCACGTGGATATGCTTGGCCCCGTCATCGTCGGTCGTTCGCCGTCATCTGACATCTGCATCAACGAGCCGTTTGTCTCTGCCTCGCATGCGCGTTTTTCGCTGCAGGGCCCGGCACTTATTATCGAGGACCTCAACTCGCTCAACGGCACCCTTGTTAACGGCCGCCAGCTGGTGGAGCCCGCAACGCTGCGCGAGGGCGACGAAGTCCAGATTGGCGACGTGGTCATGAAGGTGAACCGTCGATGATCGACGAGGAGAACAAGTCCGCAACCATGTCCGAGGCACTGGCTGCCCCCGCGGCCGTGCCGGCTCATGCCGCCCCGGCGGGCCCTGCGCCCGTGGAGCCCGAGGACACCGTGTTCTCCCTGCCTCTTTCGCATGTAACGCAAGACCATCCGATGCCCACCGATGGCCAGGATGAAGATAATTCCACCGATGCCCCCATCGGCGCGCACGCCGTTGCCGATCAACCTTCGGCACCGGAAACTACACCTGCGCCGGCCCACTTTGCCGAGTCTGTCGCCGCGGCAATCGATGAGAGTGCCGCGGTGTTTTTGGCCCCCGAGCCCACGGCACCGGTGTTTCCCGTAGTTCCAGCACCCACCGCAGCGCCCGAGCCCGCATCTACACCGGCACCCGCGGCGGCATCCTCCCCCGCGGCCGCATCGGCGCCCGAGGCCGTGCAGCCTACGGCCGAAGAGATGCCCGTCGCAGCGACGGAGGACGCCTCTCAGCCCCACAGCACGCCCGCGCCCGCACACTTCGCGGCACCCGAGCCCGCAGCCGTCGCCCCGCAAGACGAAGAGCCTGCCGACCACACAACCGAAGTGCCCGCCACGTCTAAAGTCGACGACCCGAGCAACGAGGCCAACGCCGTCTCGCCCGGCGACACGGCCGAGATTGATGTCGCCGCCGTGGAGGCCAAGCTCAAGGACCCTGGTTCGACCATGAGTTTTGAGCCGCTGGCCGACGAGCGCATCGAGACCGATTCGACCTACGATGCCGGCACCACCACGCAACTCATGTGGGGCGCCCGCTCCGATGTTGGCTGCGTGCGTCCGCACAACGAGGACTCCTACCTGGTACAGTCGCCGCTCTTTTGCGTGTGCGACGGCATGGGTGGTCACGCCGCCGGCGAGGTAGCCTCCTCCATCGCGGTCGAGACCATCGCCAAGACGGCGCCACAGGCTGCCGACGCCGCGCGCCTAGCCGCAGCCGTCGAAGCTGCCAACGCCGCCGTCATCGAGGCCGCACTCAACGGCCTGGGCAAGCCCGGTATGGGCTGCACGGCAACCTGCGCCTATATCGAAAACGACATGCTCGCCATCGCCCACGTGGGCGACTCGCGCGCCTACCTGCTCCACGAGGGCACGCTCATCCGCGTGACCCGCGACCACTCCTATGTGGAGGAGCTCGTGGACGCTGGCGAAATTACGGCCGACGAGGCGCGCGTCCATCCCAACCGCTCGGTTATCACACGTGCGCTGGGTTCGGACCCCGCCATGTATGCCGACCACTTTACCCTGCACATCGAAGAGGGCGACCGCCTGATCCTGTGCTCGGACGGCCTTTCGAGCATGATTCCCGATAGCGAAATCGAAAACATCGCCACGCAATCGTCTACGGCGCAGATTTGCGTCGACAACCTGGTGGACGCCGCGCTCGCTGCCGGCGGCCACGACAACGTGACGGTAGTCGTTGTGGACCTGGTCGACGACGGCGTCATGCGCGAGGCGAAGCGTGTTCGCCGCCGCAACGTCACCATTGCCGCCATCCTGGGCATCGCTTTTGTGCTGGCGGCAGCCATCTGGGCCTACGCGGGCGTCACCGGCTCGTATTACCTGGGCACCTACAAGGACACCGTCGCGGTCTACCGGGGCATTCCCGGCAAGCCGCTCGGCCTTAAGCTGCACTGGCTCGAGAGCACGACCGCCATCAAGCTATCCGACCTACCCGAAGACACGCAGAATCGCCTGAAAGCAGGCATTCCGCAAACGAGTGTCGACGACGCGCAGGACACTATCTCCAAGTACCGTCATCAAATCGATGAGGAACAGACCCGCCAGGTGATCGACGCGCAAACGATTCGCGACAACACCGACCAGGAATCGACTTCCAAATCGAATTCCGAAAAAACCGCCGAACAGTCCGCCGAGGCCGAAGCCTCCGATAAGAATTAGAAAGGGAGTGCCGCTTATGAGTCGCCGCAACACCGAAATGCTCTTGCTCATCGCCTCGGCGTTCCCCGTCATCCTGCTGTATGCGATGTACGTGCTCACCGCAGGCGCTTCCATCTCGTTTGAAACGCTCGCCGTGCCGATCGGTCTCTTTGCCGCCTTCGCCGCGGCGCATATCGCCGTGCGCATCCTGGCGCCCGGTGCCGATCCGGCCATCCTGCCCATCGTCTTTGTGCTTTCGGGTATCGGCATCACGTTCGTAACGCGTCTGGCACCCGCCCTCGCCATCTCGCAGCTCGTCATTCTGTTTGTCTCGGTGGCACTGATGGTGGGCACGCTCGCGATGATCAAGAATCTCGATGTGGTCATGCGCTACAAGTACACCTTTGGCATCATCGGCATCATCTTGCTGATGCTGCCCATCTTTATCGGCACCACCATTTCGGGCTCCAAGCTGTGGATTCGCATCGCCGGCTTCACCATCCAGCCCGGCGAGTTCGCCAAGATTTTTATCGTATTGTTCTTGGCCGGATACCTAGCCGAGAACCGCGAGCTACTCTCCATCTCCAATCGTAAGATCTTGGGCCTCAAGGTCCCGCGCCTGCGCCTGCTGCTACCGCTGTTCGCTGTGTGGGGTGTATGCCTTCTGGTCGTTGTCTTCGAGCGCGACTTGGGCTCCGCCGTGCTGTTCTACACCATCTTCTTGCTGATGCTCTACGTCGCCACGGGACGTTTCTCGTATGTCGTCATCGGCCTTGCGCTTTTGGCAGTGGGTGCCGTGGGCGCCTACAAGTTCCTGTCGCATGTCCAGGTACGTTTCCAGATCTGGGCCGACCCCTTTAAGGATGCCCAGGGCCAGGGCTACCAGATTGTGCAATCCCTTTTCTCGTTGGCTGACGGCGGTCTTATCGGCGTTGGCATCGGTAATGGCATGGCCAATAACATCCCCGTCGTCGAGTCCGACTTCATTTTCTCGGCCATCGGCGAGGAAATGGGCCTTTTGGGCGGCGGCGCCGTACTCGTCCTGTTTATGCTCTTTGCCGTGCGAGGCCTGACCACGGCCGCCCGCGCTAAGTCCGACCTTGCCGCATTTAGCGCCACGGGCCTCACGGCCGCCATTAGCTTCCAGGCCTTCTTGATCGTTGGCGGCGTTACCCGCCTGATTCCGCTGACCGGCGTCACCCTGCCCTTTATGAGCCAGGGCGGCTCCTCGCTGCTGGCGAGCTTTATCATTGTCGCGCTTTTGCTGCGCGCCGGCGATGAGGCCACCGGTCGCGAAGCCGAGCTCACCGGTACCGGCACCATGGCCGCCATCACTGACGACCAGGTCGCTTCTGCCGCGGCGCATGCCGGCACGCGCTTCGCTTCTTCGTCTTCCTACGGCCGTGGCAGCCACTCCACCGGCTCGCGCATGCGTCGTCGCCTGCTCGATACGCCCGAATCTGGCGTGCTCGGCCGCGTGGCGCTCGCTAACCGCCTAACCCGCGCGGTGTTTGCCTTTACGGCCCTGTTCGCCATCCTCATCGGCAACCTCACCTATGTCCAGGTCATCAAGGCCAAGGATTACCAGGATATGCCGACCAACAATCACACCATCGCCCGTTCCAAGTACATCCAGCGCGGCTCCATCATCACGTCCGACGGCGTGACGCTGGCCGAATCGCTGCAACAGGAGGACGGCACCTACGTACGCTCCTACCCTAACGGCAACCTGGCCGCCCATGTGGTTGGCTATGTGAGCCAGCAGTACGGTACCGCCGGCATCGAGAGCGTGATGAACGACACGCTCACCGGTTCCAAGGATTACTCCAGCTGGAACAACGCCATCGCGTCGCTCGCGGGCCAAAACCAGCCGGGCAACACCGCCAAACTCACCATCGACTCCCGCATCCAGACGGCCGCCGAACAGGCTCTCAAGGGCTTTAAGGGCGCCGTCGTGGTCATGGACCCGCGCACTGGCGCGGTGCTCGCATGCGCCAGCTCGCCCACCTACGACAACACCAACATCGACGCCCTGCTGCAATCGGGCGGCGGTGAGGACGGTTCTATGTACGACCGCGCCATGGACGCCCTCTATACTCCGGGCTCCACGTTTAAGGTCGTCACGCTTTCGGCGGCACTCGAGACCGGCACCGCAAGCCTTTCGAGCACTTATCAGGCGCCCGGTTCCATGGATATCGGCAATGCACCAGTCACCAACTCCGCCAATGAGAGCTACGGCACGATTAGCCTGCAGCAGGCCTTTGCCGTGTCGTCCAACGTCGTCTTTGGTCAGGTGGCAAACGAGGTTGGCGCCAGCTCACTCGTACAGTTCGCCAACGCCTTTGGCTATGGCCAAAAGCTCGGTCAGGACCTAACCGCCGCGGCGTCCATCATGGCCGACCCCTCGCTCATGACCGAGTGGGAAATCGCCTGGGCCGGCGCCGGCCAGCCCGTCGGCATGGACCACACGCCGGGTCCGCAGACCACCGTCATGCAGAACGCCGTTATCGCGGCGGCCATCGCCAACAGCGGCGTCGTCATGGACCCGTTCTTCGTTGCCCAGGTGCTCGCCCCAGACGGAACCGTGGTCAAAACCACGCAGTCCCGCTCACTGGGCCAGGCCGTCAGCGCCACCACGGCCGAACAGGTCAAACAGGCCATGCTCGACGTCGTTCAATCCGGCACCGGCACCGATGCCCAGATTCCGGGCGTCAAGGTTGCCGGCAAGACCGGCTCTGCCGAGACCGTCGGTACCAAAGTCAACTCAATGTTCGTCGGTTTTGCGCCTTACGATTCACCCACGGTCGCCATCTCGGTAGCCTTGGAGGATTACGACAAGCACGATGTCGAGGCGGCAAAGATCGCCGGCATCGTCCTGACCGCGGCGCTTGCCGCCCAGGGAGCGTGATGCCCGTGATTGATGCGCAAGCATGGGGCGTGCCGCGGCCGATAACGCTAGCGGCAATGCGCCACACGGCCCCAGCGGCCTCAAATTTGGTACTACACACATCGTTGAGCGAATAGTCATGTTAGGAGCAGGAATGGAACAGAGGGTCCTCGGGGGAAGATACCTCCTCAAGGATAAGGTAGGAACGGGCGGCATGGCGACCGTCTACCGTGCACAGGACCAGGTCCTCGACCGCACGGTAGCTATCAAAATCATGCTGCCGCAATATGCCGGCGACGCCACCTTTGCCGCACGCTTTAAGCAGGAGGCCCAAGCAGCCGCCGGCCTCTCCTCCCCCTATATCGTCGGCGTCTACGATTGGGGCAAGGACGGCGACACCTATTACATCGTCATGGAATACCTGCGCGGCACCGACCTTAAGAGCGGCATCAAGAGCCACGGCGCCCTTGACCCCAAAAAGGTCGCCCAGATCGGCTCGCAGATCAGCTCCGCACTTTCGGTCGCCCACAAGCACGAGATCATCCACCGCGATATTAAGCCGCAGAACATCATGGTGCTGCCCGACGGCAACATCAAGGTCATGGACTTTGGCATCGCGCGCGCCAAGAACAGCCACCTTACGCAGGACAACAACGTTTTGGGCACCGCCCACTACGTAAGCCCCGAGCAGACCCGCGGGCAGGATCTAGGCCCCACCTCGGACATTTACTCGCTGGGCGTCGTGATGTACGAGTGCGCCACCGGCCGCGTGCCTTTCGACGGCGACGATGCCATCTCGGTCGCACTCAAGCAGGTCAACGAGTTGCCCGTGCCGCCGAGCCAGATCAACTCCGGTGTCGATGCCGATCTTGAGCGCATTATCCTCAAGTGCATGGAAAAAGATCCGGCCAACCGTTTCCAGACGGCCGACGAGCTGCGTCAGGTGCTCAACAGCTACCTGTCTGGTCGCGCCGTCAACGTGCCGGAGCCTACGCGCGTTATCGGCGCCGTTGGCGACCTGGGTGCCACCAAGACCCGAGAGCTATCCGACCAGACGCGCGCCATGGTACGCCCCGTCTCGGGCGTGAGCGGACAAAATAACGCTCGCAGCTCCGTCTCGGGTTCAACCGGCTCTTACGCCACCGAGCAGCCCAAATCCAACAAGAACAAGATCATCGCCGCCGTAATTGCTGCGGTAGCCGTTATCGGCGTCATCGTGGCCTTTGCCACCGGACTCTTTGGCGGCGAGCAGGTCCCGGTTCCCGATGTGTTGGGTAAGGACCAGCAGACCGCCGTCGAACTGATTAAGGATGCCGGCCTTGACGTCGGAACCATTGACCAGAGCTACAACGACGACGTCGACGAGGGAAAGGTTGTCGAGCAGACTCCTAACGGTCACACCAAGAAGCCCAAGGGCACCAAGGTGAATCTGGTAATCTCCAAGGGTCCCAAGCCCTCCGAGAAGGTTGATGTCCCGCAGCTCGTTGGTCTGACCAAGGACCAGGCAGAGGCGGCGCTGGCAAGCGTCGGCCTTAAGGGCAATGCCACCGAGGAAGCCAACGAGGCCGAAAAGGGCGAAGTCTTTGAACAGGGCACCGATGCGGGCAAGGAAGTCGATAAGGGCACGACCATTTCGTACAAAGTCTCGAGTGGACCCGACACCACCTCCGTTCCCGATCTGACCGACATGACCGAGGCTCAGGCACGCAACGCCCTCGATATGGCCGGCTTTGGCGTCGATGTGACCTACCAGGAGAACGATTCCGTCACCGAGGGCACCGTCATTAGCTGGAACCCCAGCGGTAAGCAAAAGCCCGGCGCCACGATTACCGTCGTCATCGCCAAGAAGTCCGGCAAGGCAAACGTTCCGGGCAACCTGTACGGCAAGAGCATCTCCTCCGCCGTCACCGCGCTCAACAACGCCGGATTCTACAACATCGCATTCTGCGATCAGAACGGCAACCCCGTGAGTGGTAACGAAAACGCCACCGTGACGGGCGTCTCCCCCACTGGCAAGCAGTCCACCGACAGCACGATCACGCTGACGGTTTCGATTTCTGGCTCTGGCACCGATTCAGGCGACGATTCCGGCACGACCAACTAGTCATCGAGACATTGCCCACAGCGGCTGATGCCGCAAACATATTCGCTCACAGGCGCCCGCTTGCTCCCCCAGCAAGCGGGCGCTTTCTTTATCGACAGACCAAGGCTCCATAGCAACGCAAAGAGGCCCGCCGAAGCGAGCCTCCCAGGTGACAACAGATATGTGATACAGTAATTGCTAGCCGCAGAACTTCACCATGGTCTCGACCATGGACTCAGGAGTATCCTGAGCCAGGATCTCGGCACAGGAGTTATCATCCATAAAGATGCCCATCAGCGCCTGGAGAATAAACACCTGGCCCTCGGCGTGGGCAAGCAGGCCCAGGTTCACAATAAACTCGGCGGGGACGGGATCGCCCATACCGCCCATAGCCTCAAACTCAATGGGAGTCTTGGGCTTGATGATGGCAATGTAGGGCTTTACGAGATGCTCGGGGTCGACGTGCGGAATCGCGACGTTGATGGCCTGGCAGCCAAGACCGGTGGGGTAATTGGTCTCGCGCTCCATAATGGCATCGAACCACGAGTCCTTAACGTAACCACGAGAGCTGAGCTCCTCGCCAAGCTTTTTAAAGAAGTCCACACGATCAGTGGCCTCAAAATCAAAGAAAACGAGCTCCGGCTTAAAAAGACTGGTGTCAACAGCAGACATGGCGTTCCTTTCAGATACATCGCACCCTTTGAAAACAACGAGGGCACATATAGCTCAATGAAGAATTAAAACAGATCGCGGAGACGGACCTTCCGCCCCCGCGATCCCAGGGGGCTACTAGGCGAGCGGCTCGGCGCCGTTGGCAAAGACGCGAATGACCTGCGTGAAATCCTCGAGCAGGCGCTCGTAGGCAGCAGTGGTCATATCATGCCAGTACACTACGGCATTGCTGTCGTTGGCGCGACGCGACTGGACAAGGTCGCAGACTGTCTCGCCGGCATACTTTACGCCGTAGGTGTAGTAGTTGATCTTACGGATGCCGGCGTCGATGGCCTTGTGGTAATCCTCATCGGATACGCCGGAGCCGCCATGCATGACCAGCGGAATCTCGACGCGATTGCGAATCTGGTCGAGCACCTCAAAGGAAAGCTGGGGCTCGCCGCGATACAGGCCGTGCACGGTTCCGAAGGAGCAGGCAAGGATATCGAGGCCGGTGGAGGCGACAAAATCGAGCGCCTGGTCGGGATCGGTGTAGGTTGCACCGGAACCGCCCTCGGGAGCAGCGGAGCCGTCCTCGAGAATATCGCCCTCACGAGCTCCCAGGCTGCCCAGCTCGCACTCAAGGCCGCAATCGAAGCTTGCGCACATGGCGGCGGCGCGGCTGGAGTTAGCGATATTCTGCTCGTAAGGAAGCGCAGATCCATCGAACATCGCGCCGTTGAAGCCCATCTCGAGCGCGCGACGCATGTAGGACAGGTTCTCGCAATGATCGAGATGTACGCACACCTGCGCGGTAGAACGCTCGGCAAGCGCGACCATTGCAGGGCCCATGACATCGAGCGGCGTAATGTCGTCGTGGCACTCGGCGTGCTGGATGATCACGGGATACCCCGTTGCCTCGGCGGCGTCGATCGCAGCACGGACGGCCTCGAGGCTCGGCGTGTTAAACGCCGCGATAGCCATGTTGTTCTGCTCGGCGATACCACAGATATCACGAAGATTGACAAGCATGGTAGTTCCTTCCTATCGAGTTAGTAATTTGAGATGGAGTTGCCAAATGAAGCTTTACGCGTCTTGGTCGATGGGCTTTTGCCCGTAACGGTGGAATACCGCAACGGCCTCATCTATCTGCTCTTGAGTCATGGTCGCCATAGGCATCCCCGTCGACAGAGCCACGGAAACAGTTTTTGCCGCCTCCTCGAGATAGACGCAAGAGAAGAGTGCCTGACGAAGATCGCGACCCACCGCAATGACGCCGTGATGCTTCAAAACGACCGCAAGTCGATCGCCAATCGCCTTAACGGCCTCAACGCCCATAGACAGACTGCCCGGATCACCGTATTCCGCCACGGCAACCGGTCCTTCAGTCGCATTTGCCATCGTGGACAAATTGCAGGGAAGCTCGTCCATGACAAGTCCCAGACCAGTCGCATATGGCTGATGCGTATGGATTACGGCGTTAACTTGCGGCATGTTCTTATAGATGTACAGCAGCGCCTCGGTATCCACAGACGCTTTGCGCTCTCCCTCGATGATATTTCCATCGAGATCAACAACAAGAATGTCCTCGGGGACCATGTCGTCGTAAATCATGCCCGAAGGCGTGACAAGAACCTCACCAGAGTCCATTCGCCAACTCACGTTACCGCCCGACAACGCAATAAGGCCGTAGCGATCGAGTTTGAGAGCAGCGTTCAGAACTTCCTGCTTCTGTGTATCAAACATTTCTTTACCTCGCGGTTCTCGAATCCTTCGGCCCCGCCAAATCGAAAAGGCAAAATCGCTGCATTGATTTCTTTATTAGTGCTTTTTGCCCTTACGGTCATGACGGCGGCTTTTTGGTTTTTCATCATCGGAAGCTTTCTCTGCTTCCAGGTACTCGGAGTTGACCCTGCGGGCGCGCGCCTTAAGCGTATCCGGATGAATCTTGTACTCCAGGTCACAAATCCTCTGGAACAGCTCACGACCGTCAGTCATGACACGCGTTTGGAGCCAATAACGACCCCTCAAAAGCCCACTGTTGTTAACTCTGATATAAATCTTTCCAGCGGAGGGGAACTCTCTAACGCGGAAGGACGTCACGTCATTCCACAGATATCGGTCGGTCCTACCCCACGCAGAAAAAGCGATCGCCTCATCGTCAATCTCAACCGTCTGCGGGTTGGCAATTGCCACGAACGTGTTCCATACCTGATAAGCGGCCGGAACCATCAAGACGATCATGATGCCGGGGACAATACCCTTATAGGCGAGATAGGGACACACGAGGAGGGCCGCCAGGCACACTATCCCCGTTAGAGTAACCTCGATAAAGAAATAGCGTTTGAGATAGCTGTAGGTCGTCTTCATAGTGCCCCGTTTCAAAAAGACCTGGCGCACACACACCGTACACGCCAGGTCCTATCCGATTAAATCAGCCCTGCATTAAACTAGCTTAGTAGGATAACTTACGCCTCGACCTCATGCATGGCCTTGGCCTCCTTGAGGATGCGAGCGCGGTTCCAGACAGCCATACCGATAGCGACCACGGCGACGATAGCGGCACCGATGTAGCCGAGCCAGCCATTCAGGCGAGTGATGACCCAAGTGAGCGGGTTAGCGCCGTCGCAAATGGAGGAAATCATGGTGTCAGCAGCACCGGTAGCACCGGCGATGTCAAATCCAACGTTGTTGGCAGCCGTGGTGATGAGCGGAGCAAGGTCAGTAGCGATGTACAGGCCAACGGCGAGGACAATGATACCGATCAGGATGCCACGGAAGCCGTTGTTCTCAACGATCGGGGTGATGAGAACGAACATCCAAGGCACAACTGCAAGGTCAGCAAAGGGCAGAACCTTGTTACCCGGCAGCACGACGGCCAGAACGATCATCAGGGGAACCAGAATATAAGCGATGGTGAGGGTGGTCGGATGACCGACGCCCACGGCAGAATCGAGACCGATGTAAATCTTGCCACGGTTCTTAAAACGCTTCTGAACGAACTCGGAAGCGGAATCGCTGATGGGGATCAGGCCCTCCATGAGCAGGGCTGCCATCTTCGGGATGAGAACCAGAACAGCGCCGAGGGAAACGCCGGTGGTGAGCACGCTGGCCAGAGAGGTCTGGATGTCTGCGCCGTTCCAGTATGCAAGAGAGCCGATAACGAGACCGATAACGGAACCGATAATCATGGGCTCACCGAAGATGCCGAACTTCTGCTGAAGATCGTCAACGTTGATGTCGATGTCCCTGAGGCCAGGGATGTGATCGATAATCCAGTTAAAGAGCATGGCGATCGGTGCATAGGCGGTAGTGAAGCCATGCGGCAGGGAGACACCGGGCATACCCAGAGACTTCTCGACCTGCGGAGCAGTGTAGTCGCCCAGAACCATGATGATAATCATGTTCAGGACAGCAGCGATAACACCCATGGCGATGTTGTCCGTAACAATCGCGACGAGGGCGCCCGTAAAGGCGAAGTGCCAATAATCCCAGATGTCAACGTCGACGGTCTGAGTGGTGTTCGTCAAGAGCATGACGATGTTAACGATGAGACCGAGCGGAATGATGATGGTACCGACGACCGAGCCCATCGCGATGGCGGCGGCAGCGGGCCAACCGACATCGATAACGGACAGACTGAAACCAAAGCGCTCGATCATTTCCTGAACGGCAGGAGCGAGCGTCGTGCCAAGCAGGCTATTGATGACGAGGTTGAGGCCAATAAAGCCAATACCGACCGTCAGGCCGGCGCGCAAGCTCTTACCAAAGCCCGCACCGAGCACGCAGCCGAGAATCGTAATGACGATGGGCATAACCACAGATACGCCCAGCGAGTTAATGAACGAGAAAAAGCCAAGAATTGCGTCCATCGCGTTCTATCCCCTTTCAAAATAGACAAAGTTATCCTGGGGACGTATGTCCCTTCCAATACAACGCTAGTTTTTAGCCGGGTGATCCCTTTTCGGCAGGGACTACTCAGCCATCAGGGCCAGGATCTGCTCCTCAGCAGCGGCAGTGCCAACACCGGTAAGATAGGGAATGCCGTTGACGTAGGGGCACTGAAGACCAGCAGGGGCCATGGTCGTGGCGATCAGGAAGTCAAAGTTGGGGGACTTTGAAGGGGCCTCGGAAACCTTGCACTGGGTGATCTCGAACTGTCCGGCATAGCCCTTGGAGATGAGCATCTCCTCGACCTTCTTGTGAACGGCAGTAGAAGTGCAGATACCAGAACCACAGGCCAACAGAATCTTCTTCATATCTTTCTCCTTTCGGAATTAACGTATTACTAAAAGTAACCCACTAGAACCAGAACTGCCCGTCAATTTATATATGGCGGTTCGCTGGCTCCGGCTCCACGGCTACCAGTTTATCCGTCACCGGATGGTGGAAGGCTAATCGCCCATCACCACGACCTTCACCTTGCGCGTGCGCTCGCGGGTGCGGTCGTAATCAACGAGGTAGATGCTCGCCAGACCGTTCATCTCGAGTTTGCCCTCGGCAACCTCGAACGTCTGGTTGCTGCCGACCAGCGTGGAACGCAGGTGCGCGTCGCCGTTCCACAGCATGGTGCGGTCACCGCCCGGCAGCCAAGCCTCCAGGTTGGGCCAGGACTCTACCTCCTCAAAGTGGCGCAGGCCGGGATAGCGGTAGGTATTCCAGTCGTGCTGCTCCGGGAAAATACGCTCGAGGCCGGCATTCAGGTCGGCCTGGAGATACGTGTCGCCCGCGGGCGTGTAGTCGTGATCGAACTCCTCGGAGAAGACCGCGCAGGTGGTGTGGCAGGAAATCACCGTGACGGTGCCCTCCTTGATGCCGGAGTTCTCGACGGCAGCGGCAACGCCGTCGGTAATATCGACATACGTCGGCTTGCCAGCGAGCGTGTCCGTCTTTAGGGTCTCTTTGTAGACAGCCATGTTTTACGCCTCCTTGCAAAAATCGGTACGAGCACGATCGAGTGCCTCGAACATCTCGTCAAGCGTTGCAAACGGATCCTCGGCGGCAACGATGCCAGAGGTGCCACCCGTTGCGTCGGCGCCGTACTTGATGGCGTCGTAAACGTTCTGGCCAGTGGAAATACCAGCTGCCTGAAGTACCTTGGTCTGAGGGGAAACCGCCTTGACGGCCTCGGTCGACTCGCGCATGTAGTCCTCACCTGCGACCTGACCGGTGCCGATAAGGCTCGTCAGCTCGCACACCATGACATCGGGGTGCAGGCCGGCGATCCACTCGCCCTCCTCCACGGAGTCGGCGCACACGACGGTAAGGATGCCCACCTCGTTGGCACGCGCAATGGTGGAAGCGAGCTCGTGAACGGTACAGGGGTTCTCTGCATGGTTGAGGAACGTCGCCTTGACGCCTGCGGCAGCAAGGGCCTCGGGAAGCACATGGCCCATGCCGCGACCGGGCTTGAGGCTCTCCATGTGCTGCGCACACGGAATCAGGTGCGGGCAGGTCTCGATGATGTGCGGAAGGTCGATCAGCTGCGCGGTGAACAGCACGTCAAAGTCGTACTTGGCCGCCAGCTCATCGGTCTTTTTTGCGAGCGCATAGATATCCTCGCCGTACAGGTACGACTTAGGATTCACCACAAAAAACGGCGTCCTGAGCTGAGTTTTCTCCATAGCATCAAGCCTCTCTACTCTCTGTCCTCGCAGCCCCGTAGCGATGGACAACTAATAGACTAGTTGTACACTTCACTGTGTACATCTAGTTGTATACCAGAATGAACAGCTTTATGTACCTGATATGGAGTTGCGCTCTTTGAACGGTCGATTATTTCCCACGAACGGCGGAGTCAGTAAATACAGGCAGCACGGGAGCATCTTGCCTTAGACCGGCTAGTCGGCCTGTTCGGCCGTTCCTACGATATGCTGCCCCGGCTTAAACCACGTATAGGTCCATTCGATGCAGACCCCATCTTCCAGGCAGATGTTTTGTTCTAGCAACAGCAGCGCGGCCGACTCGCTGCAGCCAAGTAGCTCGCCGTATTCGATGCCGGCAGTCCGCGCGCTGTAACGCATATGCGAGATTTTGATTTTGCGCCCTGAACACTGCTGAACGGCGTTGAAGAGCGATTCCTGGGTGTAGTCGATATCCAACAGTCCCGGGCACTCCGGTAGATTCAGCCAGCTCTCTTGGCACATGATGGGCTCGCCGTCCACCGTGCGCACGCGGCGCATAAACATGGACTCAACGCCGGGCTCGATACCCAGCTCCGCCGCCACTTCGGCACTTGCCGGGGTCACGCGCTGCTCGAGAACATGCGTCTCGAACTCCTTGCCCTGCTCGCGTAGCGAATCGGCAAACGAGAGCGGGCGAACACCGGCCGGATGCGAAATGCCTGGTTCGGCAACATACGTTCCGCTGCCACGCACCTGGACCAGCAGACCTTCCTCGACAAGCGATTTCAGCGCCTTGCGCACCGTACCGCGCGCAACCCCAAACACGCTCATAAGCTCGTGTTCCGAAGGAATCTTGCTTCCGGCGGTCCACTGCTTGGTAAATATCCGCTCTCGCATAATCTCGGCAAGCTGCAAATAGATAGGATCTTTCGACTTGAGTATGGCAAGGTCAATCGAATTTCTCGGCGCTCCGTGCTGCGCATGAACCAGCGCAGGACCGCTTGCAACGGTTTCATGAACGTCAAAATTTGCAGCCAGTTTGATCGCCTCCCAGTTGTCTACTTCTTGTACAACATAACGCATGGCGTTGCATAACGTGCCGAGAAATCGAAGAACGGACGAAACCGTTCGCCCACCGTTATTTTAGCGGGCAAAGAGTGGGTAAGAATGGCTTGTTAGATGGTGACGCGGGTGTCGACGGCCCGAATCCGGCCCTTAGACCAGAAGAGCCCGGTACCGTGGTGGTACCGGGCTCGATATTGCTCTGGTGCCCCCGGGCGGATTCGAAAACTCCCCCCGCGGGGAAATCGGTGACGCGGGTGTCGACGGCCCGAATCCGGCCTTTAAACCAGAAGAGCCCGGTACCGCAGCGGTACCGGGCTCGATATTGCTCTGGTGCCCCCGGGCGGATTCGAACCGTCGACACCCGCTTTAGGAGAGCGGTGCTCTATCCCCTGAGCTACGGAGGCATGTTGTACTAGTGTAGCAGATTTGCGCCACTGCCATGCAGCGCATAGCCACTCTTCGAAGTTACGGTGGAACAGCCTTCCGGAAAGCGTGTCCCACTATCCAGACGAATTCTGGGACGGGCTTTCCGGATGGGGCCTCTCTAGGAAACTACGACCCGAAATTTGAGCTCGAAACGGGATATGGTTTCCCAAATGAGCCTGTTCCGGAAACTGCATCCCAGAATAGGCGCTCAAACTGGGATGATATTTCCCCAGCGAATCCCGCGAAGAGCTACAGGTAGTCATTGGGGACGTTCTTAAATGACTAGTCGTATAAGAACGTCGCAGGCGACTAGTTGCCTTTGTGGAAAAGGCCTTTGATGACGGAGGGGATGCTCTTGGCGCCCTTGGCCGTCACATCGATAAAGTCGGGCGAACGCACGAGCTTATCCTCGTCGACGTACTTGCGAACTGCACGAAGCGTCTCTTTGTCGTCGCGCGTCGAAAACGTAAAGTGGCCGTTATCCTTGGTAAAGATAGCAAAACGCGTGATCTTCTTAGTGCCGCGCAAAACCTCGGCGGCAATATAGTCGACCTCGTCCCACGGAATTTGAATAAAATCCTCGGGATTGCGCTCGTTGTAATACTCGAACGCCTTATTGCCCACCATCACGTTACCGTGGCTGGTAAGCCCCATCAGGCAGGTTGCCGGTGTTGCCAGATCGACCGTGCTGTTCTGAGATTGCGCCATGCGCGCCTCGCCCTCCAAATAAAACAATCGGACCGCATCCAGTGTACCCACCGGGTGCGGTCCGTTTCAATGGCTCAAAAGCCCTTGCCTAGCAACTCTCGGTCTTAAGCCGAAGCGTGCTTACATGAAGCCGCAAACGCGACCGATGATACCGACGGCGAAGAGAGCCAGGATGATGACGATCGGGCTGACCTTCTTCTTGAGCAGCTTGCAGACGAACAGCGTCAGGCACACGGCAGCAAGGCCGGGGATGAGCTGATCGAGGTTAGCCTGAAGCGTAGTGACCTTCACCTGATCAAGGGCGGTAGCACCGACGGAGTTGTACATCGTCAGCGCTTCCTTGATGCCCTCGGCACCGGAAGGCAGGTTAGCCCAGTCAATGAAGGCGCCGGCAGACTGCGTGACCTTGGAGACGACCGGGGTGAAGGAGATGGACACCCAGCGCTCGACCAGGGCGCCGATGATGAACATACCCAGGATGGAAGCACCCTCGGTGACCTTGCCCATCAGACCGCCGGAGAGGTCCTTGGCGATGGAGGAGCCGACCTTATAGCCAAACTCCTGCGTGTACCACAGGAAGGCGTAACGGATGATATTCCACGCGAAGAAGAACAGCAGCGGACCGGCGATGCTGCCGGACAGGGCCAGGGAAGCGCCCAGAGCGCCCAGGATCGGGCGAAGGGTGAACCAGAAGGCGGGGTCGCCGACGCCGGCGAGCGGGCCCATCATACCGACCTTGACGCCCTGAATGGCAACGTCATCGATCGGTGCACCGTTGGCGCGCTCCTCCTCGAGAGCGAGGGTAACGCCAATGACGGGGGCGGAAACATAGGGATGGGTGTTATAGAACTCCAGGTGGCGCTTAAGCGCGGAAATCTGGTCGTCCTTGCTGGTGTAGAGCTTCTTGATCGCAGGGATCATTGCGAAGCACCAGCCGCCATTCTGCATACGCTCGTAGTTCCACGAGCCCTGAAGGAACTGATGACGGAAGCAAACCTTCTTGCGGTCAGCCTTGGTGAGCTGAATCTTGTTCTCTGCCATATGTATCACTCCCCTCCTACTCGTAATCGTTCAGAATGTCGCCGAGCGGGTCACCGGAGCCACCGCCCATGCCGCCACCCTGCTTGGCCAGATCCTTGAGGCCAAGGTAGATGAGGGCAAGGGAGATGCCGATGAGGCCAAGAGCGATCAGCGTGAGCTGAGGGATGGCAGCAAGGACAAAGCCGAGGATGAAGAACGGCCAGGTCTCCTTGGTGGCCATCATGTTGATGACCATGGCGTAACCGACGGAGGCGACCATGCCGCCGCCGACAGCCATGCCGCCGGACAGCCAGTCGGGCATAGCGTTAAGCGCGTTGGTAACCGCCTCGGCCGGGATGATGCACAGAAGTACTGCCGGGATGGCGATACGAAGGCCCTGCATGAGGATGGCGGCGTACTGCCAGCGCTCGATGCCGGAGAAGTCGCCCTTCTCGGCGCAACCGTCCATGGCGTGAGCGATAGCGGTAGCCAGGGTACGGCAGATCATGGTCAGGAACAGACCAGCGACCGACAGCGGGACTGCGACGGCGATGGCGGCGGTAACGGCCTTGGCCGAATCGGTAGCGCCACCGTTGAGGGCGAGCACCATGATGATCGAAGAAGCGACCGAGGCCAGAGCGGCGTCAGGTGCGACGGCGGCGCCGACGTTAGCCCAGCCAAGGGCCATCATCTGGAGCGAACCGCCCAGGAGGATGCCCTCCTGAAGGTGACCGGTTACGAGACCGATAAGCGTGCATGCCACGAGCGGCTGATGGAACTGGAACTCATCCAGAATGCCTTCCATACCGGCAAGCAACGCGACAATCGCAACAAGCAGAATAGTGATTGCAGACATGTATCGGACCCTCCTTTACTATGCTTGAGCGGCCAGTTCGGCCTTAGCTTTCTTCAACATGGCGTCGAGATCCTCGGAGGAATCCGAAGGAACCTTGCGGACCTCGAACTTGACGCCCTTGGCCTTGAGGGCCTCGAGAGTCTTGACGTCGTCATCGCCCATAGCGACGGCGTTGGTGACGACGACCTTGCCCTTGGAGTGAGCCATGGAACCGATGTTGACTTCCTTGATGTCGACGCCGGCCTCGATAGCCTTGAGCAGATCCTGCGGGTTCTCAAAGAGCAGCATGGCCTTGGTGTCACCAAAGCGCGTGTCCTTGACAACCTCGGCCATCTTCTTGATGGGCACGACGTTGGCATGGACTCCCGGAGGGGCAGCCTGCTCGATCATGGTCTTGCGGAGCTCGTCGTGAGCAACGCCGTCGGAAACCACGATGATGCGGTTGGGGTTGATCTGCTTGGTCCACGTGGTGGCCACCTGACCATGCAGCAGACGGGTGTCGATACGGACGTGGGCGATCTTGATGTGCCCATCGCCGATGACCGTTCCCGGAGGGATGGCGCCTGCAGGAGCAGCGGCGGCCGTGGCCGGCTTCTTCTCCTCGGGCTCCAGAGACTCGGGCTTGACGCGCACGCCAGCCTTAGCCTCAGTCACGAGATGTTTTGCGATCGCATGTGCAGTGTTCTTTGCGTCAAAGCGCTGCGAATATGCCTCGATGAGCATAGGCAGGTTGACACCGGTGACGATAGCCCAGGAATCGTGGCCCTCGATGAGACCGCTGATCTGGTTGAACGGCGTGCCGCCCCACAGATCAACGAGGAAGAGCACCTGCTCCTGGTCCTCGAAGGAAGCGATTGCTTCCTCGACCTTGGCACGGAAGTCGTCGGGGCCCATGCTCGGCTCGAGCGAGACCACGGCCACAGACGGCTGATCGCCAAAGACCATCGAGCCCGTCTGCTTGATTCCGGCTGCCAAGTCCCCGTGGCTAGCAAGAACAATACTTACCATCACATAACCTCCTCTTTGTCTACGTATTTCCTACACGACATGAAAGGAGTATACCTGTTCGTCCTGTAAAATTATAGAGAAAAATGCGAATGATTGGATAATTTGTTTAAACGTCTAGGTTTGTTAGAAGTTGATTACGTTACTGCTTTTTGACGGATTACACGCCAAGGCGTCACTTATCAAGCCATTCATTTTACAGATACAAGCAGGCTGGTCATTAATATCGATTTTAGGCAAGCGCGAATGCGCTTGTACTGCAGTTATTTTGTTTAAACAGACATAACTTGACTATTAGCGTGACTTATGCACTAACGTAAGTAGTCATTGGGGACGTTCTTAAACGACTAGTCAAACAAGAACGTCCCCAACGACTAGGGGCTAGACGATGTGGAGGGGGTTGGCAGCGTCGACGGCATCGGGGGCGTCGGAGGGGTCATCGGGAACAGTGTCTGCCGGGTCCTCGTCGGGGGTCTCAATCTGCTTGATCATGACCTCCTGGCCCTGCAGTAGGTATGTCTCGCCGCTACCGCAATGGGGACAGATCCTGCCGTGCTCGACCGTCGCATAGTCGCGGCCGCACGCCTCGCAATGCGTCACGGCCTCGACAGGCTCCACGATAAGCTCCGCGCCCTCGGTGATAGGCTTTTTATCTGCCGCCCAGCGCCAAGCGTCGAGCAGCAAGTCGGGAACGACGCCCGAGACCTCGCCCAGCAGCAGCGTGACGCTCGAAACGCGACTCACGCCATTGGCGCGCGCCACGTTCTCGACATCGCGAATAATGTGATAGACGATTCCCAATTCATGCAAGGCGAAAACCCTTCTGCAGCGGTTGATACGATGTCAATCCATATATCAGCGAGCGGCGATCCAGGTGCCCCAGGTTGCCCCGAAACAAGGCGTCCGCTGGGCTTTTTGCCCGCGGCGCCGCAGTTGAGGGGCAAGATGGGGTATCTGGGCGCCGCGCAGCGTCGGCAGTGCCGCCGTTCGTTAGAACGGCGGCATCTCATTACTTCTTCCCGAATTTGATCTTGATGGCACGCTTGAGCGCGTACTTGCCCAAGCTGGGGAGCTTTTGCTCGTATTTGACCATCGTGGAGCACTCGGGGCGGTCGCGATCCAGATGGATGGCATCGAACGCGCACTTGGTGGTGCACAGACCGCAGCCGATACACTTGTTGGGGTCGACGATCGAGGCACCGCAACCCAGACAACGGGCGGTCTCGGCGCGCACCTGCTCCTCGGTAAAGGTCTCGACGTACTCGCTAAAGGGCTCGGCCTTCTCGCGCTCGCGGTCCACGTGGGCAACCTCGCGGCTCGCGTTGTCGTAGCTCTCGATCACGACATCGTCGCGGTCGAGCGCGATGTAGCGGCGCTGGTTGCGGCCGATGGTGAGCGTGGAGCCCGGTTGCACAAAGCGGTGGATGGACACGGCGGCCTCGTGACCGGCAGCGATGGCGTTGATGGCAAAGCTCGGACCGGTGTAGACGTCGCCGCCCACAAAGATGTCGGGCTCAGCGGTCTGGTAGGTCTGAGGATCGGCAAGGGCACCCTGGCCACGGCCAAGCTCCACCTTGGAGCCAGCCAGCAGGTCGCCCCACACGATGGACTGACCGATCGACATGACCACGCGGTCGGCGTCGACACGACGCAGGTCGTTCTCGTCGTACTCGGGCGCAAAACGGCCCTCGTCGTCAAAGACACGCGTGCAGCGCTTGAAGGTGATACCGCACACACGACCGGCCTCGTCCAGGTGAACCTCCTTGGGGCCCCAGCCGCAGCTGATGTGGGCGCCGTCCTCAACGGCCTCGCGACGCTCCTCCTCGCTGGCGGGCATCTGGGCCTCGCTCTCCAGGCAGAACATCTCAACGTGCTCGGAACCCAGACGGCAGGCGTTGCGCGCGACGTCGATAGCCACGTTGCCGCCGCCCACCACGATGGTGCGGCCGGACAGCGCGTCGATCTTGCCACTGTTGACCTTGCGCAAAAAGTCGACGGCCACGGTCACGTCCTCGGCATCCTCGCCCGGAATACCGGCGAGGCGGCCGCCCTGGCAGCCAATGGCAACATAAAAGGCCTTAAAGCCCTGCTCGCGCAGCTCGTCGAGCGTCACATCGCGACCGACCTCCACGCCATAGCGGAACTCGGCGCCCATCAGGCGAATGACCTCGACCTCGGCCTCGATAACATCCTTCTGCAGCTTAAAGCTGGGAATGCCATAGGTGAGCATGCCGCCCGGGCGCTCATTCTTCTCGAACACGACGGGCTTGTAGCCCTTCTCGGCCAGGTAGAAAGCGCAGGACAGGCCGGCCGGACCGGCACCGATGATGGCGATCTTCTGGTCGAAGCCGCCGGCGCGCGTCGGGGTCACCACAGGTGGGACATAGCGGGTCGCGGCATCCAGATCGCGCTGGGCGATAAACTTCTTGACCTCGTCGATGGCCACGGCCTCGTCCACGCGACCGCGGGTGCAGGCATCCTCGCAGCGGCGATTGCACACACGGCCGCAGATAGCGGGCAGCGGGTTCTCGCGCTTGATGAGCGCTAGCGCCTCGTCATAGCGGCCCTGCGCCGCGAGCTTCAGATAACCCTGAACGGCAATGTGCGCGGGGCAGGCCGTCTTGCAGGGCGCGGTGCCGGAATCGTGTGTCTCGATGCGGTTGTCGTTGCGGTAGTTGGGCGACCACTTGGTGTGGTCCCACTTGGTGGCATCGGGCAGCTCCTGGCGCGGATACTCGGGCACCTGTCCGCCGGCCTTTTTGCTGCAGAGCTTCTGGCCGAGCTTGACGGCACCAGCCGGGCACACCTCAACGCAGCGACCGCAGGCTACGCACTTGTCCTTCTCGACCTTGGCGACATAGGCCGAGCGCGACAGGTTGGGCGTGTTGAACAGCTGCGAGGTGCGCAGGGCGTAGCACACGTTGACGTTACAGTTGCAGATGGCGAAGATCTTGTTCTCGCCGTCGATATTGGTGATCTGGTGCACAAAGCCGTTGTCCTCGGCCTGGCGCAAGATGTCATAGACCTCCTCACGCGTCACATAATGGCCGCGGTCGGTCTCAACCACATAGTCGGCCATATCGCCCACGGCAATGCACCAGTCGGCGGGGTCGTCGGCGCAGCCCTCGCCCATCACACGACGGCTCGCGCGGCAGCTGCAGATGCTGGCGGCATATTTGCCATCGTATTTGTCGAGCCAATGCTCGATATGCTCGATCGGCACCGAGGTGCTCGAAGCATCGATAGCCTTCTCGACCGGAATGACGTGCATGCCGATGCCGGCGCCTCCGGGCGGCACCATCGGCGTGGCTTTGGACAGCGGCCCCTTGGACGCCTGCTCAAAGAACTTGGCATAGACCGGATGCTCCTCGAGCTGGCTCACGCGCATGTTGAGGAACTCGGCGGAACCCGGCACCAGCATGGGCAGTACCCACTGCTTGGCGCGCTCGGGATTTTCCCAGTTGTACTCGAGCAGACCCGTGTAGCTCATGTCGTCGAGCATCTTCTCGATCTGGGCCTCGGGCATGCCGGTGAGCTTGACCATCTCGGGCAGCGTATAGGGACGGCGCATCTTCATCTTGCAGAGCACTTCGGCCTGCTCGTCGGTTGCGGCCTCGGCAAACGACCAGTACTCGTAGCCCAGCAGCTCGTCGCGATGCAGCAGACGGTTGGTGCAATGCTCGCACAGCTTGACAATGGCCTCGCGCGGATGCTCCGGCAGCGGCGGCACGAACTCCGAACCGATGTCGGGCTCGGTGTAGCTAATTCCCGGTCCGTTGAGAATCATGGTTGTCCCTTCTCTTGCCGCAGCCCGACGAGGCCGCAGCGCCCCTCTTTTTGCAGGCCGGGCATGCCCCCATGCCGTTCACCCGCCATTGTTGACATTATGTCAAAAATAGTATTGACGAACCGTCAACAATATTCAAGACTATTAGGCGAACGGTCGGGCCCAAACGGATGAAAGGCGGCAAGCGCATGAGCGATAACGCAGCGAGCACCCCTGTGGCCGACGCCGTCCCCACGCCCGACAGCGCGGCAAAGCGCCTGACAGGTGACGAGCGCCGTCGCGAGATTCTCGCCGCCGTGCGCGCCGTGAGCTCCGAGCTGGGCGTGTCCCATCTATCCGTCTCGGCCGTGACCAAGCGAGCCGGCTGCACGCGCTCGCTGTTCTACCACTACTTCGTCGACATGGACGCCGCCGTCACCGCCGTCATGGACGAGGCAATCGACGGTTTTATCTCCGAGCTCGAGCAGTGGAATGCCAGCCGCATCGTCGGTGATATCGAGGGCGCACTCGACACCGTCGCCCCGCTCTTTAAGCGCCTGGTTGTGAGCGGCCACGAGCTGCCGAGCACGCTCACCTCGAGCAGCGGCGCGCTCTACGGCGGCTTTCTGCACAACGTGGTCCAGCGCGTGGCGCAATACATCTGCGACACCACCGTGGTGGACTTTGTCGCCCATCATGACCTGCGCATCGACCATGTCTACGAGACGTTTTACACCCTCATCATGGGGCTGTTGATGTACATCCGCACGCACCCCGATGTGCCCGACGAGACGGTTAAGGAGATTATCGCCTCGACACTCCACATCGAGGGCTACACCGCCAAGTATTCCGAGCGCAAGCCCAGGAACTGATGACATTTGGCCAAACTGCCCGCGACGGAAGAGGGGCCGCGGGCGTATGAAAGGAGAGCAGCATGCTGTTCGATGTTTGGGGTAGCGATACCCTTATCCACTGGGCCGGCTGGGCGATGGTCTTTATCGGCTTGATCGTACTCAACGAGGTCGGCCGCCGTACCAAGCTCGGCGCGGCCATCATCTTTGGCGTGGCTCCGCTGGCCATGACCATCTACTGCATCGCCATCGCCGTCGGCGTTTCGCAGGGTGCCGAGTGGGCGCTCACCAACCCCACCCATGTATACCAGAACAGCTGGTTCCATTACGCCAAGGTATACGCGGCGCTGGCCGGCTGCTGGGGCTTCATTGCCATTAAGTACCAGTGGGGCAAGATCGGCAAGGCGCATTGGTTCCGCGCATGGCCGTTTGTGATCGTCGCCATCAACATCTTGATCGCCGTCGTGTCCGACTTTGAGAGCGCCTATCACTTCTTTGTCCTGGGCGAGTCCACCTGGGTCACCTCCGAAGGTGCTACGCAGCTGGCCGGCTGGAACAACGTGTTCAACGGCATCGCCGGTATCATCAACATCTTCTGCATGACCGGTTGGTGGAGCGTCTACGCCTCCGAGGACAAGACCGACATGCTGTGGCCCGACATGACCTGGGTCTACATCATCGCCTACGATATCTGGAACTTCTGCTACACCTACAACTGCCTGCCCACCCACTCCTGGTTCTGCGGCTTTGCGCTGCTGCTGGCGCCCACCGTCGCCGCCTTTATCTGGAACAAGGGCGGCTGGATCCAGAACCGCGCCTTTACGCTGGCCATTTGGTGCATGTTTGCCCAGGTGTTCCCCTACTTCCAGGAGGAGTCCATCTTTGTGACGCACTCCACGCTCGACCCCGGCGCCGCCACCGCGGTCTCGATCGTCGCACTGGTCGCCAACATCGCCGCTATCATCTACGTCGCCTACCGTGCCAAGAAGCTCGGCCGCAACCCCTACAAGCAGGATGTCTTTGAGGGCACCAGCGATTGGGAGAAGGCCACTGCCCGTCGCGCCAAGGTTGATTACGCGCACGCCGAGTAACGCGCCTGACGCAAACATCGCTTGAGCACGAAGCGGCATAGCCGGCTCCGCACAACTCAACGCACTGCAGAGCCCCCGAAACGTGATTCGTTCGCGTTCCGGGGGCCTTTTGCTGCCGCGAGGACGCGGCTGAACGATACGCTCGGGTTAAATCGGATCTTATATTTCGCATGCGCTTTATATGACTCCATTTTTGGGTACAGTGTTGAGCCGATATTGCATTGGGGGATATATGAGCGATGAGACACGTGGCCACGAGGATGCGGCCCAGGATGCGGAAGCATGTGCCGAGGCCCTGGAGAGCCTTGACCGGATTGCGTTAGACGAGCTCTCGTTGAGCGATTTGGCCGTCGACGCGCAGGACGAGGTGCGCGAAGGCACTGAGGACGAAGGCAGCGACGCCAAAGACGCTTCTGACGAGGCCGAAGCCGAAGAGGACGATAGCAAGGACGACGTCCAGTCGGAATCCGCCTCGGGAGAAGAGACCGCCCTGCTTGGCAGCTTGCCTGCCGATGACTCGCTCACCCGCGAGCTTCCTGGCCTGGGTTCTGCGCCGGCCGTCGACGAGACCATCGCCATGGGCGATATTCCCCTGCCGTCCGTTCCCTCGGCACGCGAAGCCGAGGCTCGCCATCACAAGATGTCGCCCAAGCGACGCAATTTGATGGTTGCCGGCATCGTTGCCGCCGCGCTCGTTGCCGGCGGCGCGGGCTATGCCGCTTGGAACGGATACCAACAAGAACAGGCTGCCGTCGCTGCCGTCAACGCCCACACCATGATGTCGGTGCAGATTGGCGTACATGCCGCAGGGCTCGACTGTTCCACCGGCTCCAAGATTCCCGTGCAGGTGAGCGGGCAAGACTCTGACGGCTCCTCCGTGAGCGAGACGCTCTATGTTGATGAGCACGGTCGCGGTATTAAGCTGCTGCCTGGCGACTATACGCTCTCCATCGCTGGGTCCCCCATCGCAGCCGACGGTACCATTTACACCGTGCCAACCACCAAGGCGCAGGTTAGCGTAAAGAGCGACGGGCAGGACCTGAGCGCTCAGGCATCCTTTAAGCTTAAGGTACCTTCGGCAGACACGGTGACCGACGACCAGATCGATGCCGCGGCCAAGTACGCCGAGGAGGGCGGCGCGAGCTCTGCCGCGGTCGCAAAGGTGCTCCAGCAGGCGGCAACCGCGCGCCGTGACGCCGCCGTCAATGCCATGAGTTCCCGCGAGGCGCAGGCGGCCCGCGACGCCGATGCCCGGCATAAGGCAACGAACCTGTATCAGCTCGATATTCCCGTTGAGTGGTACGGCAAAGTCGCGACTTGGCAAAACGGCAATACGCTGTGCATCTATCTTGCCAGCGACAGCAATACGCCGATCGTGACGCTTGTCGCAGTGCGCGACGGCGAGAGCTTTACGCCCGATAAGGGCGATACGGTTTTAGGTGCGGCAAGCCTTGGCAACGGCTACACGGTCTACGCCAGCGGCCCCGTCTATCCGTATGTGGTGCCCCAGACCATCAACGGGCGCACACAAGACCCCGTGTCGACCTACCCCATGGACACGGCCATCGATCTTGTCGAGCTTACAACCGGCAACCGCTATACCTATAGCCAGATCAAGAACGTACTGGTCGGCAAAGACGGCAAGGCCGACGCTGCCACCAAACTCGAGACCGACTACCTCGCTCAGATTCTGATGCCAAGCATCAAGGCCCAAGACTAGCCGGCCGCAGCGAGGGTAGCTAATTTGGGACGGGGCTTTTTAGCTGCCCCGACCGTTAATCGACTAAACCGGCACATTACCAGCCGGGGCAGCTAAAAAAGCCCCGTCCCAAATTAGCTACCCTGCAGGAGTTAGCGCCACGGATCGGCTTCGAACATCGGCTCGCGCTCGGGGCGGCGATCGCTGTAGGGATCGTAGCCGTCGTCGTCCTCGTTCTCGGCACGGATGTAGGGGTCGCGCGGCTTGGGTGCCGGCTTGGGCGAAGGCTTGGGTGCGGCGGGCGCTGGCTCAGGCGCCGGTGCGTTCGTCTCGTTCTCGTCTTTCATCTGCATAGCTCCTTGCCATGTACTCATGTTCAACACTATCGATTGTCGCACGAAAAAGGGCGGCGGACCCAATTGGATCCGCCGCCCTTGGCGTTTGGCTCAAAAGGTAGATTTTAAGGCATGGCCCAACAATCTACTCGGCGTCGGGCACCTCGTAGGTGGCAGACGGCGTGTTGTCGCACACGACGGTAAAGGCACCGTCCTTGTCGACGTCAACCGTCACCTGATCGCCCTCACGCACCGTACCGTCGATGATAGCGGCGGCGATGGCGTCCACAACCTCGCGCTGCACCAGACGCTTGAGCGGACGGGCGCCAAAGACCGGGTCCAGACCGCCCACGGCGAGCATCTGCTTGGCCGCCGGGGTGATGGCAAGCGTCATGCGCTCCTTGGCCAGACGTGCGCGGACGTCGGCGAGCTGAATATCGACGATCTTTTCGATCTGCGCCATGCCGAGCGGATGGAACACCACGATATCGTCGATACGGTTGAGGAACTCGGGACGGAAAGTCTGAGCCATGGCCGCGTCAACCTGATGGCGCATCTCCTCCTCGTCCTTGCCCGAAAGATCGGCGATAGCCTTGGAGCCCACGTTGGACGTCATGATGATGATCGTGTTCTTGAAGGACACCTGACGACCCTGACCATCGGTCAGACGACCGTCGTCGAGCACCTGCAGCAGCACGTTGAAGACATCCGGGTGAGCCTTCTCCATCTCGTCGAGCAAGATCACGGAGTACGGGCGACGGCGCACGGCCTCGGTGAGCTGTCCACCCTCGTCGTAGCCCACGTATCCCGGGGGCGCACCGATCAGACGCTGAACGCTGAACTTCTCCATGTACTCGGACATGTCGATACGCACGAGTGCGCGCTCGTCATCGAACAGGCACTCGGCCAGCGCCTTGGCGAGTTCGGTCTTGCCCACACCGGTGGGGCCCAGGAAGAAGAAGCTGCCGATGGGCTTGTCCGGATCGGAGAGGCCCGCACGGCTACGGCGCACGGCCGCGGCGACGGCGGAGACGGCCTCATCCTGGCCGATGACGCGCTTATGCAGCTCGCCTTCCAAGCCCTTCAGCTTGTCGAGCTCACCCTGCATCATCTTGGAGACGGGCACACCGGTCCAGGCGCTCACGACCTCGGCGATCTCGTCGGAGGTCACCTGCTCGTTGAGGCCTTCACCGTCCTGCTGCTTTTGTGCCTCGAGCGCGGCCTCGGAATCCTGAATCTGCTGTTGCAGACCCGGAATCACGGAGTAACGCAGCTCGGACGCACGGCCCAAGTCTCCGTTGCGCGTCGCACGTTCCTCTTCGCTCTTGGCCTCATCGAGCTGGCCCTTGAGCTCCTGCACATGGTCGATGGCGTTCTTTTGGTTGAGCCAACCGGCCTTTTGCACGTTGAGCTTTTCTTGAACCTCGGCAATCTCCTGGCGCAGGGTCTCCAGACGCTCCTTGGAGGCGTCGTCGGTCTCCTTCATGAGCGCCTGTTCCTCGATCTGCAGCTGGGTGAGCTGACGCGTGGTGGCGTCGATCTCGACCGGCATGCTGTCGAGCTCCATGCGCAGGCGGCTTGCGGCCTCATCGACCAGGTCGATGGCCTTGTCGGGCAGGAAGCGGTCGGCGATGTAACGATCGGAAAGATCGGCGGCGGCCACGAGCGCGCTATCGGTAATGTGCACGCCGTGGAAGATCTCGTACTTCTCCTTGAGGCCACGCAGAATCGAGATGGTGTCCTCGACGGTAGGCTCGGAGACCATCACGGTCTGGAAACGACGGGCGAGCGCTGCGTCCTTCTCGATGTACTTGCGGTATTCGTCGAGCGTGGTCGCACCGATCGCGTGCAGGTCGCCGCGGGCGAGCGCCGGTTTGAGGATGTTGCCGGCGTCCATGGAGCCCTCGGTGGCACCCGCGCCCACAATGGTGTGGAGCTCATCGATGAACAGGATGACCTTGCCTTCGGACTTCTGCACTTCCTTGAGCACGGCCTTCAAGCGGTCCTCGAACTCGCCGCGGTACTTGGCACCGGCGACCAGCGCGCTCATGTCGAGCTCGATGAGGTCGCGGTCGCGCAGCGTGCTCGGCACGTCGCCGGCCACGATACGCTGGGCGATGCCCTCGACGATGGCCGTTTTACCGACACCCGGCTCACCGATGAGCACAGGGTTGTTCTTGGTGCGACGGGACAGGACCTGGATAGTACGACGGATCTCGTCGGTACGGCCGATAACCGGATCGAGCTTGCCGGCACGGGCCAGGTCGCAGATGTTGCGGCCGTACTGCTCCAGTGCCTCAAACTGGGTCTTGTCCTCGGCGGACGTCACGCGGTCATCGCCGCGCAGCTCCTCGTAGACCTGCTCGATACGCTCCTTGGTAACGCCGGCATCGCGCAGCACGCGGCCCGCCTCACCTTTGTCCTCGGCAAGCGCCATCAGCAGATGCTCGGTCACTACAAAGCTGTCGCCCATCTTGGTGGCCTTTTTCTCGGCCTTCTCGATGACACGGACGAGCTCGTTGGACAGGCCCATCTGCTGGCCCTCGCCCGAAACCTTGGGTGCGCGGTCGATGGCATCTTGCGTGGAGTGTGCAAGCTGGGCTGCGTCGGCGCCGATGCGCTCGATAATCACGGAGATATTGCGCTCGCCGGCACCGAGCAGGGCGGACAGCAGGTGAATCGGCTCCACCGCGCCGGCCTGCGCGTCGGCAGCCGTGCTCATGGCGGTCTGCAACGCCTCGCGCGACGTCATTGCTAGCTTATCGATTCTCATGGAATCACCTCTCTTGGGGCGGCCGCCCTACGGGGCGGCTTCACGTTGTCCGAGAAGTATTGTTGCCAGCTTTGTACGATCTTATACACAAATCTAAGTCTCTATATATAAGATTTTCTGAGTGATTAAGCGATAGGGAGCAGGCACGCTCACCCGCTGCGGACTTGTCCCCTTACTATCTCAATCTGTAACATCTAGCGACTGTTTATGGCTCCAGATGTTACAAATCAAGATGAAATGGCCAGCGGCACCCGTTTGTCTCAATCTGTAACATCTACTCGGCAAATAGAGCTCTATCTGTTACAAATCGAGACGAACAGAAGACACCCGAATCGAAAATCTAAATCTGTAACACCAGGCCCACTTTTAGCAGCCAAGATGTTACAGATCGAGACAAACCGAGAACCGCCACAAAGGTGCCTGTCCCCTTTGTGGCGGTTTTCGACAAAAAAGAAGCCGCCCCATTAACAGAGGCGGCATCAAGCAAGTCTATTTATTAGCGTCCCTCAAGACCCAACGAGAACGTCGCGGTAGCCCCTGCCACACCTTTCCCTCGGGCGACCCTCGCGAAGCGCGTGAGCGGGCGGGAAAGGATAAGCCCCGGGCGGACAATTAAGTGCGTTACTCGACAGCGGCCTTGAACTTGTTGTAGTTGATCAGGCAGCCGGCCTTGACGATGGCACGCTCCTCTGCCGTCATATCGGCAATGTAGAGCTCAATCTGCTCGACCGCACCATCGGCGCGCACCACGTAGGCAGCGATGTCCTTTAGGTCGCCGTCGAGCGCAGCACGGATACCCGGCACGAAGACGTAGTCGCCCACCTCAAAGTTGGGCTCGGCCTCCATCTGGAAGGGCACCATGCCCCAGTTCATCACGTTAGAGCGATAGCGCTTGGTGGCGTACTCGTGGACGATGTTGGCCAGGCCGCCAATTACGCGCTGGCAGCTCGCGGCCTGCTCGCGGGCAGAACCGTCACCGGGCTTCTTGGCATAGAGCATGGAGCCGTACTCGGTCGCCTTGGCATCTGCCGCGACGCCGGCGCCGGCCAGCGCCTCAAACACGCCGGCAAGCTCGGCATCGAGTGCCGCCAGGTCGCCTGCCGCCTCGCCGGCAACGCGGCGCTTCTCCACGGCGTCGACCTCCTTGGAACGACCCACGTAGGCCGGATCGCGGCGGCTGAGCGTAAACTCTGCCAGGCCCAGCGGGTTGGAGCGGAAGGAGCTCGTCTCGCCCGAGGGAATGAGCTCGTCGGTCGTGGTGACCGGGTCCATGATTTTGGAGCACACCTTGAGCAGGATATCGTCGCCGAGAGGCTCCATCGCGGGCCACGGCTTGATGTTGGGACCTTCGACCAGCTCGTCGGCAGGCTCTGCCTTGCCAAAGCCCCAGTACACGCGCTTTTTGTACGGCGCGTCGTCAAAGGTGTACTCGCAGGCCTCGTCCCAAGTCTCCTCGGGCAGGTCGGTCGCCGGCGTCAGGACGCCGCCGTTGGCAGCCGTCGCCGCAATGGAGCGAGCGTCCATTAGGGCCACGGCGCTCAGCTGACCATTGCCCGGCTTGGAACCCTCGCGGTTGGGGAAGTTGCGCGTGGTGTGGCGGATGGACAGACCGTTGTTGGCAGGCGTGTCGCCGGCGCCAAAGCACGGACCGCAGAACGCCGTGCGCACGATCGCGCCGGCCTCCATAAGGTCGTAAATGTAGCCGCGGCGTGTAAGCTCGAGTGCCACGGGCTGGCTCGTGGGATAGACCGACAGCGAGAACTCGCCGCAGCCGGTGTTGGCGCCCTTGAGCACGCGGGCAGCTTGGACCACGGAGTCGTAGTTGCCGCCCGAGCAGCCGGCGATAACGCCCTGTTGCACGTGAAGCTTGCCGTCGACGATCTTGTCGAGCAGGCTAAAGTGCGTCTTGCCCTCGCCGATCTTGGCGGCCTCGAGCTCCACCTCATGCAGGATGTCCTCGAGGTTCTCGTTGAGCTCCTCGATCTCAAAGCCGTTGGAAGGATGGAATGGCAGCGCGATCATGGGCTTGATGCTCGACAGATCGACCTCGACGCAACCGTCGTAGTAGGCGACATCGGCGGGCTTGAGCTCGCGGTAGTCGTCGCCGCGACCGTGCATGGCCAAAAACGCGTGCGTGTCCTCGTCGGTGGCCCAGATGCTCGACAGGCAGGTGGTCTCGGTGGTCATGACGTCGACGCCGTTGCGGTAATCGGTCGTCATGCTCGCGATGCCGGGGCCCACAAACTCCATGACCTTGTTCTTGACATAGCCCTTGGCAAAAACGGCACGGATGATGGCGAGCGCCACGTCGTGCGGGCCGACGCCGGGACGCGGGGCGCCCGTGAGGTAGATAGCGACGACGCCGGGATAGGCAACGTCGTAGGTGTCGCGCAGCAACTGCTTTGCCAGCTCGCCGCCGCCCTCGCCCACGGCCATGGTGCCCAGGGCGCCATAGCGGGTGTGCGAGTCGGAGCCCAGGATCATCTTGCCGCAACCGGCGAAGTTCTCGCGCATAAAGGAGTGGATGACGGCGATGTGCGGCGGAACGAAGATGCCGCCGTACTTCTTAGCCGCGGAAAGGCCAAAGACGTGGTCGTCCTCGTTGATGGTGCCGCCCACGGCGCACAGCGAGTTATGGCAGTTGGTGAGCACGTAGGGCAGCGGGAACTGCTCCATGCCCGAGGCGCGCGCCGTCTGGATGATGCCGACGAAGGTGATGTCGTGGCTCGCCATGGCATCGAAGCGAATCTTGAGCGCCTCGGGGTCGCCGGACGTATTGTGTGCCTGGAGGATCGAATACGCGATGGTGCCGCGCTTGGCATCCTCGGGCGTCTGCGTAATACCGCGCTCGGCAGCCTCGGCCGCAGGCACAACCTCGCTGCCGCCGCGCAGGTAGATACCGTCCTCGTACAGCTTGACCATACTGCCTCCCACTCTGCCCAAAAGATTTGGGCGCATAGCATGCATTCGTTCAATATCGTGCCATAGAACGGTTGCGAATGGGTTACGAATCTGCACGTTCACTTTATCTTGGTAAAGTACAGGACGAGCCCGATGTGGGTCAGCAGATTTGGTGCAAGAGCGTCCCTTTCGACTAGTCATTTAAGAACGTCCCCAATGACTACCCATAACAACGCCGATGCTTTGGCAACGACAGCGAGCGGGCCCCAATGACTACCAACGACTACTGCATCCGGAGCAAGGCAACGCCGCAGGTAGAGGACGGACAGCGAGCGGGCCGCATTTCCAAAGTGAGGGGCGTCCCCAAGTGCCGCATCCGGACCATGGCAACGCCGCAGGTAGAGGACGGACAGCGAGCGACGTCCAGAGCGAACAAGTTGGCATGAAAAAGGCAAGGCATAGACCTTCTGGTCATGCCTTGCCTTTTGAATGACAAATTGTCGCTCTGGGCGGCGCGCAGCGTCGACCGGTCCGCCGTTCGTTAGAACGGCGGAACCTAGAGATCCCCGCCGGCTCCCAGTAGCTTGCGCATGACCTGTTCGGGATTAACCGAGCCATCGCGCGGGGCCAGGGAGGTGATCTTCTTCTGCATCTTGTACTCGTGCAGCTCGTCCTCGAGCTGGCGCATGCGGGCGCGGAGCTTTTCGTTCTCGCGCTCGCGCTCCTCGGCACGCTCCTTCATATCGAGGATGCGCACCACGCCGGCAAGGTTGATGCCCTCGTCGGTCAGCTGGTTGATGAGCTCCAGGCGCTCGATATCGGCACGCGAATACAGGCGCGTGTTGCCGCCCGAGCGCTGGGGGTTCACCAGGCCCTTGGACTCGTAGACGCGCAGAGTCTGCGGATGCATGCCGGTCAGCTCGGCCGCCACGCTGATCATGTACAGCGGTTTGTTCCTATTGTCCTCGGCCATGCTACCTGACCCCTTTCCGTCTCGTTATCGTCCATCATAAGCCCGCAGGCGTGGGCGTGCACCGCGACCGCCCTAGAACGTCGCCTTGTAACGGTTAACTTTCTCGCGGTAGTCGCGCGTGTCGGCCTCGCGCAGCTTGGTCATGGCATCGCGCTCGTCATCGGATAGGTTCGTGGGAACCTGTACCTTGATCTCGACGAGCAGCGCGCCCGTACGGCCACGGTGCTTAACGTCGGGCGCCCCCATCTCCTTAAAGCGGAACTTCTTGCCCGTCTGGGTACCCGCAGGCACTTTCAAACGGACCGTCGCACCGCCGGGCGTGGGCACGTCCACCGTGCAGCCGAGCGCCGCCTCGTAGACCGAGACCGGTACCTCCATGGTCACGTCGGCGCCTTTGCGCTTAAACAGCGGGTGCTCCTCCACATGCGTGGTCACGACCAGGTCGCCGCGCTCGCCACCGGCGACGCCATACTCGCCGCGACGCTTGTAGCGTAGCTTGCCGCCGTCGACCGCGCCCGCGGGCACCGAGACCGTAATGGTCTGCTGCTCGCCTGTCGAGGGAATGCGATAGGTGACCTTGTGCGTCACGCCGCGAAACGCGTCCTCGGCCGTCACATCGACGGTCAGCGACAGGTCGCCGCCCTTGCGAGCGCGGCTGCGACCCGCGCCGGCACCGGCAGCGCCCGCAGCCCCGGCAAAGCCCGAACCCCAATCGCTGCCCCAGGCGCCGTTGCCGCTAAAGATGCTGTCGAAGATGTCGCCCCAGCCGCTGGCACCCGCGCCGGCACCGTAGCCGCCGCCATACGCGCCGCCTGCGCCCGGCATGCCGCCAAACATGAGCATCTGGTCGTACTCTTTGCGCTTCTTCTCGTCCGAAAGCGTCTCGTAGGCCTCGCTGATCTCCTTGAACTTGGCCTCGTCGCCGCCAGCGTCGGGGTGATATTTTTGCGCGAGCTTGCGAAACGCGCTCTTGATCTCTTTGTCGGAGGCGCTCTTGGATACGCCCAGGATGTCATAGAAGGTTTTGCCTGCAGCCATCGTAGCTCCTCTCCTGTTTTATCCGTCGCCCAGCGGGCGGCGGCTCATGCTTTCATATGGCACTAGGCCAGAAAGGGCCCCGGGTGTTGCCCCGGGGCCCTTCTCAATTACTCCTCGGTGCTCTCGGCCGTATCGGCCGCAGCATCCTCGGGCGCCGCTTCGGGCTCCGGTGCGGGGCGCTTTTCGCCACCGTAGGTCACCGTCACCATCGCGGAACGCAGGATGCGGTCCGCCATGCGGTAGCCCTTCTGGTACACGTCGTTGACGGTCTCGTCGTACTGCGACGAGTCCTCGACGCGACCCACAGCCTGGTGCTCGAGCGGATCGAACGCCTCGCCCTTGGGGTCGATGGGCTCAACGCCCTCGTGCGCAAACACATCGAGTAGCTTGGCATGCACCGCGTCGACGCCGTCGACGAACTGCTTAAAGTCGTCGGCAAGCTCTTGGCTGCGGGCATGGTCGATCGCGCGCTCGATATCGTCGACCACCGGCAGCAGCGCAGTGACGAGCTTCTCGGTCGCGCGCTCACGCTCGGCGATACGCTCGCTGGCGGTGCGGCGACGGAAGTTCTCCCAGTCGGCCTGCAGACGGGCGGTGCGCTCGGTGGCGTCCTTCGCCTTGTCCTCGGCAGCCTTCTGAGCCTCTGCCGCAGCATCGAGCTCATTGCGCACATCGGCAAGCTCCTTCTGGGCCTGCTCGAACTTGAGCTTAAAGTCGTTGTCGGCGGCTTCCTCACCGGCGCGGATAGCGGCTTCCACCATCTCGTCCTCGGTCATCGTCGCCTCCTTGTTGGAATCCTCTACCTGGTTCTCGACAGCCTCGGCGGCCTCGGCCTCGTTGGCCTCGGTATCGTCGACGGCCTCTACGGGAATCTTCACGTCCTTCTCCTCAGAGTCAACGGGGGCGGCTCCAACGGCAGCCGCCTCCGTGCGAGCTTTACGGGCGGACATGATTACTTGTCCTCGTCGTCCACAACCTCGTAGTCGGCGTCGACGACGTCATCGTCGGCAGGCTGGGCGCCGGCGGCACCGTCGGTCTGCTGCTGAGCGTCGGCGTAGACAACCTGAGCCAGCTCGTAGGCCACGGACTGCAGGGACTCGCCAGCGGCCTTGATGGCCTCGACGTCAGAGCCCTCGAGCGCCTTCTTGGCATCGGCGATAGCGGCCTCGGCCTTGGACTTCACGTCGGCGGAAACCTTGTCGCCCAGCTCGTTGAGGGTCTGCTCGGTGGAGTAGCACAGGCTGTCGGTCTGGTTGCGGACCTCGACCTCTTCCTTCTGCTTCTTGTCCTCCTCGGCATGAGCCTCGGCGTCCTTGACCATACGATCGACTTCTTCGTCGGACAGAGCGGTGGAGCCGGAAATGGTGATCTGCTGCTCCTTGCCGGTGCCCTTGTCCTTAGCGGAGACCTTGACGATGCCGTTGGCGTCGATGTCGAAGGTGACCTCGATCTGCGGCACGCCGCGGCGGGCAGCCGGGATACCGGTCAGCTGGAACTTACCGAGCGACTTGTTGTCGCGGGCAAGCTCGCGCTCGCCCTGGAGCACGTTGATCTCGACGCTGGTCTGGTTGTCGGCAGCGGTGGAGTAGACCTCGGTCTTGGAGGTCGGAATCGTGGTGTTGCGGTCGATCATCTTGGTCATGATGCCGCCCATGGTCTCGACGCCCAGCGACAGCGGGGTAACGTCGAGCAGCAGGATGCCCTCGACGTCGCCGGTGAGCACGCCGCCCTGGACGGCAGCGCCGTCGGCAACGACCTCGTCGGGGTTCACGGACATGTTGGGCTGCTTGCCGGTCATGGTCTTGACGAGCTCCTGGACGGCGGGCATACGGGTGGAGCCGCCGACGAGGATGACCTCGGTCAGATCGGAGAGCTTAAGGTTAGCGTCGCGCAGGGCGTTGGTGACAGGCTGCTTGCAGCGCTCGAGCAGGTCGCGGGTGATCTTCTCGAACTCGGCGCGGGTCAGCGTGTAGTTGAGGTGCAGCGGGCCGGACTGGTTCATGGTGATGAACGGCAGGTTGATAGTGGACTGCTGGGCGGCGGAGAGCTCCTTCTTGGCGTTCTCGGCGGCCTCCTTCAGACGCTGCAGGGCCATGGGGTCCTGACGCAAGTCGACACCGTTCTCCTGCTGGAACTTATCGGCCATCCAGTCGATGACGCGCTGATCCCAGTCGTCGCCGCCCAGGTGGTTGTCGCCCGAGGTGGACAGAACCTCAAACACGCCGTCGGCGAGGTCGAGGATGGAGACGTCGAAGGTACCGCCGCCCAGGTCGAAGACCAGGATGCGCTGGTCGGAGCCCTGCTTGTCCAAGCCATAGGCCAAAGCGGCAGCGGTCGGCTCGTTGACGATACGCTTAACGTTGAGGCCGGCGATCTTACCGGCGTCCTTGGTGGCCTGACGCTGGGCGTCGTTGAAGTAGGCCGGGACGGTGATGACGGCGTCGGTGACGGTCTCGCCCAGATACTTCTCGGCGTCGGCCTTCATCTTTGCGAGCGTCATGGCGCTCACCTGCTCGGCGGTGTATTCCTTGCCCTCGATGTCGACGACGGCACGGCCACCCTGGCCCTCCTTGACCTCATACGGCACGGTCTTGAGCTCGGAGGTGCACTCGGAGTACTTGCGGCCCATGAAGCGCTTGATGGAGAACACGGTGTTCTTGGGGTTGGTGACCGCCTGGTTCTTAGCGGCCTTGCCCACGACGCGGTCGCCGTCGGCACGGAAGCCCACGACAGACGGGGTGGTGCGGTCGCCCTCGGCGTTCACGATGATGGTCGGAGAACCGCCCTCGAGAACGGCCATTGCGGAGTTAGTAGTACCAAGGTCGATACCAAGAATCTTGCCCATTAGAAATTCCCTCTCTCTTGTGCGTTTGCACCGACTCGGCGGTCTGCCAAGCGGTCTTTCGGTTTGTCTTTCAGGATGTAGTGTATCCCCTTATGGACCGGAATATACAAAATCTAAGTCAATTCATATAAGATTTCTTATCACTTAGAGTTTAGGTTCTCGAATGCGCAGGTAGATGTGCTGATTGAGTTCTCGGCAAATCTATCGAAATCTATGTAGAGATGGCTGAGGTTTGGGCCGGGGGTGCCTGGGGCTGCTTTACGGAAAGCTCGTCCCGGTTTGAGCGTGGATTCCGGGTCGTAGTTTCCGTCTGAAGGCTCAACCGGAAACCATATCCCGTTTTGAGAGCTGATACCGGGTCGCAGTTTCCGCTAGCGGGCCCAACCGGAAACTGCGACCCGTTTTTCGACCAGGTAACGGGATGCGCTTTCCGAAAGCCCACTCAATTGCTCAATAATTCGAGTCACCTTTAGCTAACATATGCACAGCCCACCAGCCTCACCAGTGCGTTTCTTAGTAAGCCGTGGCATACTCGGCGAATGGTATGAAGATGCCGGCCAGAGGGTATTGCAAACGGTCGCTCACG
The DNA here is from genome assembly GCF_050315135.1 of Collinsella sp. SGI.033. NCBI lineage: Bacteria > Bacillati > Actinomycetota > Coriobacteriia > Coriobacteriales > Coriobacteriaceae > Collinsella > Collinsella sp. SGI.033. Next base: position 78,896 of record NZ_JBNPOK010000003.1, on the reverse strand, counting down.
TGGTATGTTTTTGCCCGAATCAAACCGGCGCGCATCGCCTGTAGCGTCGGTCAACAGAGAGGAAACTACCATGGCTCATCCCGTAATTGATGCCGACGAGTGCATCGCTTGTGGCGTTTGCGTCGACTCCTGCCCCGCTGGCGTTCTGGAGCTCCAGGACGTCGCTACCGTTGCTGACGAGGACTCCTGCGTCGCCTGTGGCGCTTGCCAGGACGCTTGCCCCGCCGGCGCGATCACCGAGATCGTCGAGGAGTAACAACTCCCCCACTTGCACACTCACAAGTACACCGTGCACAAAAAAGGAGGCCTCCGCATCGCCGCAGAGGCCTCTTTTTTTGCGGATAGCTAATTTGGCACCGTCGCAGGTTGAGCATAAGTCAGCGAAAACGCCCCTAAGCGAGCAAGGTGACGTGAAAGAGGAGGGAAGCGTACTTTTGTACGCGACCGACGATTGAACGTCAGATTGCCGCTTAGGGGCGTTTGCAGCATCGGCTACGATAGATCGTCTTCGTAGGGCATCAGGTCTGCCAGATAGCCCTTCTCCTTGAGCATAGCCTCGATCTCGTCGAGGGTTTGCTCATCCTCTGCCGCGATGCGATGGAAGTGATAGCCGCTCGTCACCGTTAGTAGTGGAAAGCTTTTGCCGCTCTCGATATCGTGCAGGTAACGCTCAACATCGCGACGATTGCGGATGTCCAGGTCGGCCGTGATCTTACCGTACACGCGGTGATTGACGATCACGTTGAGCACGGCGCCTCCGGCGTCGACGATACTCGTGAGCTCATCGCCTGCCTGCTCCATGCTATGGCGAACCTTGACCAGGCGCGTGGGCACGGCGGGGCTGCTGGGGGCCTCCTGCAGCACGTAGCCGCGATTGGTCGCCACGATATCGTGCCCATCGGCACGCAGCAGGGCGATGTCTTGCACGACAACCTGGCGGCTCACACCCACCTCGCGAGCAAGCGTACTGCCGGAGACGGGGTCTTTGACTCGCTCGAGCACGCCCATGATGGCACGGCGACGCTCGCGGGCGTCCATTATTTACCGTCCAGCAGACGCAGGTGCTTAAGCGAGAGGTCGAGAATCGGCGCAGAGTGCGTCAACGCTCCCGAGCTAATAAAGTCAACGCCCAGGTCGGCAAGCGCACGGATATTGCTGGCATCCACGTTGCCCGAACACTCGGTCTTGGCGCGACCGGCAATAAGCTCAATCGCGGCAGCCATGTCATCGTGGGTCATGTTGTCGAGCATGATGATGTCGGCGCCGGCCTCCACGGCCTCTCGCACCATGTCCAGGTTCTCGCACTCGATCTCGACCGTCGCGGTAAACGATGCATGGGCGCGCGCCATCTCGATCGCACGCGTCACGCCGCCGGCGGCGTCGATGTGGTTGTCCTTGAGCATGACGGCCGTCGACAGATTGTAGCGGTGGTTGCTGCCGCCGCCGATCTCGACCGCGGCCTTCTCGAAGACGCGCATACCCGGCGTGGTCTTGCGCGTGTCGACGAGCACGGTCTTGGTGCCCTCGAGCGCCGCAGCCATCTGGTGCGTATAGGTAGCGATACCGCTCATGCGCTGCAGGTAGTTGAGCGCCACGCGCTCGCCCGAAAGCAGCACGCGCGCATCGCCGCGTACCTGGCCCACATGGTCGCCGGCGTGCACCTCGTCGCCATCGGCAACATCAAACAGCACCGAGCTCCGCGAATCCAGCAGCTCAAAGGTGCGAGCGAACACATCCAGGCCCGCGATGATGCCATCGGCCTTGGCGATGAGCTCCACCGTGGCGGGACGCGCCGTGGGGCACACGCTCGCCGTGCTCACGTCCTCAAACGTAATGTCCTCGCGCAGAGCCTGCAGAATCAGATCATCGACGACGAGCTTCATGGTAATGGGGTTCATGGTCTACTCCTCCACGGCCTGCGTGCCGGCGGCACGGGCCAAATCATCGATTGCCAGGGTGTCGGCGCTCAGGGCGCGATGACGGCCATCGAGCGCGGGCTCGCCCGCCTGCTCCACGGCGAGCGACTCGCCGGTACGCATGTGCCACGCGGCGCGACGACCCCAGACCAGCGCCTCGAGCAGGCTGTTTGATGCAAGGCGGTTCTTGCCGTGAACGCCGTTGCAGGCCGTCTCGCCGGCGGCGTAGAGCTCGGGCATCGAGGTGCGGCCGTCCTTGTCGACCCACACGCCGCCCATAAAGTAGTGCTGCGTGGGTGTGACGGGGATGGGCTCGTCCAAGATGTCGCGGCCGTCCTCCAGGCAGCGTGCGCGAATGTTGGCAAAGTGTCCGGTCACCACGTCGCGCTCAACGGGGGCAAAGCTCAGCCACTCGTGCTCGGTACCATCCTGCTTCATCTGCTCGCGAATAGCGGCGGCGACCACATCGCGCGGCTGCAACTCGTCGGTAAAACGCTCGCCGGCGGCGTTGAGCAAAATCGCGCCCTCGCCGCGGCAGCTCTCGCTGATCAGGAAGGTGCGGCCCGGCTGCGGCGAGAACAGTCCCGTGGGGTGAATCTGCACGTAGTCCAGGTGCTCCATCTTAATGCCGTGCTCCTGGGCGATGTAGCAGGCATCGCCGGTGAGCTGCGGGTAGTTGGTCGAGTGGTCGTATACGCCGCCGATACCGCCTGTCGCCCACAGCGTGTGGCGGGCATGGATCTTAAACGGCTCGCCGGCATGCACGCCCTCGGCGGCATTTGCCAGCTCGTCGGCGGGGCGAACCGAGTTGTCCTCGTCCACGGGAACGGCGACGACGCCGAGGCACGCCGTGGCGCCATCACGCTCGCCCGTCAGAATGTCGGTCATGGCCACGTGCTCCAAAATCTGCACGTTATCCAGCTTGCGAACGGCCTGGAGGAGCTTGGTCGTGATTTCCTTGCCCGTAATGTCGGCATGGAAGGCGATGCGCGGGCGGCTGTGCGCACCCTCGCGGGTAAAGTCGAGGCTGCCGTCGGCCTTGCGCTCAAAGTCCACGCCCATGGCCAGCAGGTCGTTGATGACCGAACGGCTCGAGCGGATCATGATGTCGACGCTCTCACGGCGGTTATCGTAGTGGCCGGCGTGCATGGTGTCCTCAAAGAAGGCGTCGTAGTCAGAGCCTTCGGGAAGCACGCAGATACCGCCCTGCGCGAGCATCGAATCGCACTCGTCGACAGCGCCCTTGGAGAGCATGATCACGCGCGTGCTCGTCGGCAGATTGAGGGCCGCGTATAGGCCCGCCACGCCGCAACCGGCAATGACGACGTCGCACTCCATGTCGGGGCATTGTTTGGTTTCCACAGGAATCCTCTCCCTTGTAATGTGGCATAAGGGATGGTCCCTCATGTCACATTGGCTTAGCGCGCCGCGTATTCGAGCATGCGGTCGAGCGTGAGCTTGGCCTGGTCGGCGGCCTCATCCGACACGCCAATCTGCACCTCGCCCTCGCCCGTCTCCAGGCAGCGCACGAGCTTTTCGAGCGTGATAAGATCCATGTTGACGCAGGTGGGCTGCACCGCGGGGAAGTAGAACTTTTTGCCGGTGCCCTGACAGCGGCGCTCGAGCTCGTAGAGCACGCCGCGGACCGTCACGATGATAAACTCGCTCGCGTCCGACTCCTCGGCATACTTGATGATGCCGGCAGTGGAGCCGATATAGTCAGCCTCGGCCAGGACGTCGGCCTTGCACTCGGGGTGCGCCAGCACGAGCGCGTCGGGGTGCGCCTCCTGTGCGTCGACGATCTGCTCGACGGTGATGATGTGATGGCGCGGGCAGTAGCCGTTGTTGAGGATGACGTGCTTTTGGGGCACCTGCTCGGCCACAAAGCGGCCCAGGTTCTGGTCGGGAATGAACAAGATGTGCTGCTGCGACAGCTCGGAGACGATCTTGACGGCGTTAGAGCTGGTAACGCACACGTCACTCCAGCTCTTGATCTCGACCGTCGAGTTGACGTAACACACCACGGCCAGGTCGTCGCCATATTCGGCGCGCGCCGCGTCGACCGTCTCGCGCTTGACCATGTGCGCCATGGGACAGTCCGCGCCCGGCTCGGGCAGCAGCACGGTCTTAGTGGGATTGAGTAGCTTGGCGCTCTCGCCCATAAACTCCACGCCGCACAGCACGATAGTCTGCTGCGGCAGGCTCTTGGCGAGCTTTGCCAGGTAGAAGCTGTCGCCGACGTAATCGGCAACGGCCTGGACCTCGGGCGCCACATAATAGTGCGCCAGGATCACTGCGTCACGTTGGGTTTTTAGCTGATGAATGGCCTCGACGAGCTCTGCGGGCACCAGTGCCGCGCGCTCCGTTGCCGTCGTTGCCGATGCCAGGCCGGCCGCGATATCGCGTGCAAGCTCCGATGCATCCATGTTCGCGCTCTGTGCCATCAAGGCCCCTCTCTTTTGGCGAATCTTGGGGCTTTAGTATGACACCTGGCTTTACAGCTGACAAGACAGCTGTAAAGCCAAGTGTAAAGTTGGAATAAGGATTCAATCTTGGGGCGGGTCCATTTTCGAACTGGCAAGCTGAGGACAGTCGAAAATGGATCCGCCACACGGTTCGAGCGGCCCGTTTCATCTTGGTCCGAGAGGCGGTGGGCATAAAAGCGGGTCCGGATCGCTCGATCCGGACCCGCTGGGAGCTGGTGCGCGGTTAAGCGCGGCGCTTCATGATGGCCCACGCCAGCAGCAGGACTGCCGCACCGGCAGCGAGTACGGCACCCGCAATGACATAAGTGCTGTCGCCGGACTCAGGCAACGCCTCCTTACTAGCCCTCTTCTTAGGCTTGGAAGTCGTAGTCGTGGTGGTCTGGCCAGGAGCGGGCTTGGCGGCCTCGGCAACGGTAAAGGTCGTCTCGGCCGTGCCCGTGGTCGAAACCACGCTCAGCCTGTGTTCGCCCACGCCGAGCGTATTCAGGAAGCTCGCCTTGAGCGTCACGATCGTAGAGCCCTCGGTGAGCACGTAGTTCTCGGCCGCGACCTCCTTATCGTCGACCAGTACCTTCTGGAAGAATGCGAGCGGTGCGCTCGAACGGAAGCTCAGGTCCTTGGCGGCGTCGACCACCATCGTCTGGCCCTTACCGTCGATGATCTCGGGTACCAGAATCGCGATTTCCTCGGTTGCGCCCTTCTCGCCGCAGACGGTGCACTCCTGGTGTTTCTTGCCCTTGACCTCGGTAGTCGCCGGTTTGTCGACAACCCACTTAAAGGTATGCTCGGCCTTGTCGATGATGTTGCCGCAGCGGCAGTTATGCCAGTGGTTCTTGGCATCGCGTGCCCAGCCGGAGCCGTCGGGCTCGTGCTTAAGCACGCCCTCGACCGTCACGTTCACATCGCCCTCGACGTCCTTGAGCTCATAGGTGCCCTTGGCGGAAAGCTTAACGGCCTTGCCGTTGACCTTGACGGCGTAGTCCTTACCCGCAAAGTACGCGCTGTCGATGCCCATGGTGAGCGTTGCAGTCCCGTGCCAATCGAGCTCGGTTGCCGTCGAGCTGAGCGCGTAGCCCACCTGATTGCTCGGCAGCGTCACGACCAGCTTGGGACCGGCCGCCACGGTAACCTCGGTGGCGGAAGAAGCGTCGTAGTTGGCCTTGGCCTGGTAGCGCACCTCATACGTGCCGGCGGCAAGACCCGTAAGCTCGGCCGTGCCCTCGTCCACCGCCTGATACTCGTCAGCACCCTTGGCACGCCACTCCATCGTCGCGCCGACGCCCGTGATCTTGCCGTCACGCTTGCCGCTCACGGTCTCGGCCGCAACCTGGACCACCGGCGCGCCCTGCTCGGCGTTCTTGATGGAGAAGTCGCACGTCAGGCCCTCAGTCGGAAGCACGTAGTTGCCCGCGGCCTTGCCCGTCAGTGCGGTGAGGTTCGCCGTGTAAGAAGCGCCGGCCTCGATCTGGGAGCCTTCGACGGTCGCGCCAAGGTCATCCTTGCCGATGACGTTGCCGAGCGTCGCCTCGGGGCAGTGCTCCTTGCCGTCATAGGTGAACTTGGTGGTGCCCCATGCCACAGTGAGCAGACGCTGGTTGATGGTGAACACGCCGTCGACAAACGTGATGTTGTAGTTGGGGTTTGCACCCTCAGGTTGCGTCAGCTGCAGAGCATAGCCGCCATCACGCACGTTGTCGCTATCTTCGCGCTTGATCTCGAGGCCCTGAAGCGTTTCGCCCGCGACGAGTTTGCCAGCAGTGACATCCCACGTAAACACGGGATCAGCCTCGCCGTAGGTCTTGGAGGCGTCCTGCGCCGCGACCGTTATCGCACGCGGTTTGACCTCAAGCGTCACCTTGCCGTCGACCGCCGCGCCGTCGATCGTGACGCGATAGTCGACCGTCACACTGCCGGAATCCTTGATGCTGGGCGCAACGCTCGTCCAGCCGCCGTCAGCAGCCTTGTATTCAACGACGGAACCTTCGGGCAGCGCCGAGGCGTCGACAGAGTGGTCCTTGCCGTCATATTTGCCCGAATAGCCCTTAACAGCCAGGGCCGGAATCTCTACCGCACCCGACTCATGGCCGCACACGGAGCACGTTCCATGTTTGGAGCCGGTCTCGGTAACCGTCGGCTGCTTGTCGATCGTCCATTCGTACGCATGTTCGGCGTACATCTTAATTGTGATGGTCTCTTTATTGCCGGCAGTGTCCGTAGCCACGATTACATGCTCAGCACCGGCATCACCTTCAGCGGCCTTAGCCGTGTACTTTCCGTCCTTGCCAGCCGTGAGCTCCTTGCCGTTATCGGTAACCGCCACCGTCTCGTCGCGGTCATCGAACACGTCAAACGAGACGCTCTCGCAGTAGGCCTTATCTACCCAGAGGTCATAAATGGTGGGGGCGTAAGTATCCACGTAGGTATAACGTTCTTCATCCCACCTGCCGTTGCAAACCCTGCAGACCTTTTGACGAACACCATCGGCCTCAGGCGTGGCGGGCGTAACGATCTCATATTTCCACCTGCAGGGCTGGCGCTCCTGAGCCTTCTTGCAATACTCGCAGACCTTAACGTGGCTACCTTCGCCATTCGGCTTCCAAGCTGCATTGTCAGCAACGGCATGAGGACCCTGCTCGATCTTGACCTCGGCATCGGGCGACGCATTGTGGTTGTTATCCTCGGCATAGCGAACGTAGTACGTTCCCGACTTCGCAAGACCGGTCAGTTTATCGTCAGACGTTATCTTCTGGTAGTCTTTGCTGAATTCGTGGCGGTATTCCATTTTCTTGGTCACGCCCGAGATGGAGCCGTCCTCGCTGCTGCACGTGGTCCAATTATTACCCACGAGCCCAGTCGGCGCGTCCTGACCGGCCTTGGAAATATTCACGGTCGCGCTGCCCTTGACGGTCAGGTAGTCAGAAGCCGTCACACGGTAATAGGTCGTGTACTCGGCCGCAGTGCAATAGGTCGGCTTGTCCGTCGTCCAATCACCGCCGTCTTCACGGTACTCAATTTTCATATCCGCCGGAACGGGGTCATTCTTAACGTTGACCGTAATGCCGTGCTCTTTGCCGTCATAGTCGCCCTCAAAGCCAGTGACCTCAAGGTCAAAGCGCGAAACATCAACGATCTCCCACTTGAGCGTCAGAACACTTGTGGTGCCGCCATCGGTCGTGAAGTTGCCCTTACCGATGACAATGCACTCGTATTGCCCTGGCTCGGTCTGCTTCAGTCCGGATTCACTTCGAGCGTTGAGCTCGTAATCCTTGCCCTCAACGAGATCGACCCACTCACCGGCACCGTTTTTGAACTTTGCACTTTCGACGACAGGCTGATGCTCCTTGCCGTCATAGGCATACTTGCCCGCGCCCTTGCCGCCGTCTTTAAGGGTGAACTGGTAGGATTGACCCCTAACCAGGCGACGCGGCGAAATCTCAAAGGCCTTCTTGCCCTCGAGCGTCTGACCAGAGGCAGTCTTAAAGCTCGTGACGACATAGTAGTAGCCAGCGTCCGCCGGAGCATCCTTGAGCTTGGTGCCGTTTTTATATGCCTCGGCGTCCGCCTGGGACTTGCACTGATACCACGTGAATTCATCGCTGGCCGTCACGCCCATCTGCTCTAGATTCCACGCGCCGTCCTTATTCAAAGCAATCTTTACCGGGCAACCGTCATAGACAAGTTCGGTGCCCTGAGAGCTCGTTGCCTTGGACATGGAGAGCTTGTACGTGGCCGTCAGGTACTTTTTGACCTCACCGTTCTCGTCCTTGCCATATTCGCACTCGCTGTTGCGGAACGGGCCCACGCACGATGCACGAACGCCCAAACCATCAGCTTCAACCTTCCACTTGTGCTGGTGGATGGTCTCGCGGAAGGTGAGGTCGCCCTTAAGGTTCACGATCTCGTACTTGTCGGAGTTGTCGTCGTTCTCGGACGAGCCGTCTGGCACAACGCCTTCGATCTCGTTGGATTCGCAGGTGCCAAGGACACGCGACTTTACGCCATTACTGTCCGCGGTCTCCTCAATCGAGATCCAAACATTGTCTCCAAAGCCTCCGCGTACGGAGAAGTCAGACGCGATATGCAGCGCCGGGACGTTGGCATCGACACTCTTTTTCTTCGGGACATACAGGCTCTTGGCGGTTCCCGTAGCTTTATCAGCTTCAGTGTACTTGTCACCATAATTAGTATCGTCGGCGTGGCTGTTCTTCCAGTAGCTCGCGATTTCCGGCGATCCATTGAGGGTAAGGGTCCCGGCGGCGTAAACCACGCACGTATTGCCGCGCGCGCCATAGCGAGAAATTTCGCCACCGTTTATGTTGCAGCGAGCGCTTCGTGCAACATTAAGGGCATCAACCGTCAAAGTATTGTCAGCGGAGCTCGAACGCGTGCTGTGGAAGTTGCTCATCGTGCAGCTGTTGAGGTTGACCGTAGCGTTGGTGACGCCCATCACGCCGGCGACAGCATAAGTATTAAGAATAGAGGAGTTAGCAAAATAACGAGACGCTTCGACCGACTCATAGCTATTGTTCGTCTGCCTGACACCCAGGTTCTCCCCATTGCTGCCACTGAAGCTGCAATTGTTGAACGTCGCTGTCAACTTTGCGACAGCGCTTCCGTCTTTGGGCATCTTGAAGCTGCTGTTGCCATCGACGGAAACAGCACCATTAAAGTCTCCGGACGTATCGTAGAACTCGCAGTCGGCAAAAGTCGCCGTGAAGGGATTGATGTTGCCACCAGTCGTATCCCTGCCCTCACGGAAGAGATGCGCAGGGACGGCATACTCTTGAGCGTTGCCCGCCACTGCGCCCGACCTACCAACATAGCCTTGGATCTTCAGCTTTTCGAACTTGGCGGTCAGCTCGCCCTCGGTGCTTCCCAACGAAATCGCAGGCACCTTTTGGTTGACCCTGCTGCTGTACGAGAGGAAAAAGTTCTGAGAACCATCGCCGAGCTTTAGGCTAACCGAGATGTCACCCGAAGCATTTTTGTAGCCACCGTCGTAATATCGGTCGGTCAAAAACCCGCTTACAGACTGGCTCCCTCCATTCTGATCATGAAAGCTGACGCACGGGTTGTTGATACCGATGAACTCGATATTGCTGCCCTGTTTAATGTTGAACAGCCATCGATTTTGACCTACCGACGAGTTCGTATAGCTGTTCACGTAGACCGTGCCATCAATGTAAATCGTCACGGGGTTATACGAAGTCGAGTTCGGAACGTCGATGACGTAGCCCGAGGAGGGCGTGGTCTGATTCTCGCTTGTCCTGAGCACATAGCAACCAGGCTCGGTGATTTTAACGGGCTCTTTGCCGGCCTGTCCAAGCGACAGCACTTGTGTATTAGCAGGCACCTGCGTCTCGGCGTTTGCCACGGCCGGCGTTGCCACGAGCGCGCATGCCACGGTTGCGATACCCAGCAGACGCGTCAGCGCGGCGCGCATCCCCATCTTCTTCCCCCTCATCACAGCTCCCCTTACCTCTATGCTTTCGCAATGTTCGCTATCGCTTGGCGCCGGCGGTCGGCCTGACTCCCCGTCCGACCGCCGGCATCGATTGACATGTGTATCCATGAAGTATTGTGCGGCCGTCAAAACTGACGCCCCGCCGCTCGGCGCGAGTTGCGCACCGTGGGGCGCAAACGGGGTGTTCCTCCGCGGGCGGCGCGCACCCAATGTGGCAAAATCGAACTACTAAGGGGGCCCGAATGCTCAAGATCATCGCCTGCGACGACGACGTCGCTTTTCTAGATAGACTGCACCGGATGATCGACCGCTGGTCGACCGAGACGGGCACGGCGGTCGACGTTGCACTCGTCACGCGCGGCGAGGACCTGCTGGCCCGCCATGCCGCATCGCGCGCCGACATCATTCTGCTCGACATGATCATGCCGCTCGTCAACGGCATGGACACCGCGCGGGAGTTGCGCCAATCCGATACAGCCGTGCGACTGGTGTTCCTCACCTCATCGCCCGAGTTCGCGCTGGAGTCCTATGAGGTCCGCGCCTTCGACTACCTGCTCAAGCCCGTAACGTACGAACGTCTGGCGCAACTGCTCGACGAGCTTTCGAGCATGCGACCTGACGCGACCGATGAGCTCGTGACCAAAACGTCCTTTGGATACCATGCCCTGCGCCTGTCCGATATCGAATACGCCGAGGCCCGCAACAAGCACGTGGTATTCCACCTGCGCGACGGGCGCGACATCGAAGCGCTCGAGCCGTTCCGCAACATCGAGGACCAGCTGGCCAAAAACGCGAACTTCTTTAAATGTCACCGTAGCTACCAGGTCAACCTGCGCAATATCGACCACTTCAACCGCACGGATATCGTCATGCGCTCGGGCGCTTGCATCCCGCTGGCGCGCAGCTGCAAGCAGGGTTTCCAGGATGCCTACTTTGCGGCACGGTTCGAGAGCGGGAGGCGCTAATGCTCCCCGCGGCCGAGATGGTACTTTGGGCAATCCATCACGCAACGACCCTGCTTTTTGGCGTTTTTGCCTCGGCGGCGCTCTGCGGTATCGAGATCAACCGGCGTCATGCGCTTGAGCTGGTGATGGTCGGCGCCGTAACCGGATGCGCATTCGGCCTCGCCAATGCCGTCGGCGGCGAGCTTTTCGCCCGTCAGGTATATCCGCTCGTCGTGCATCTGCCGCTCGTCATCTACCTGTGCGCGCGCTATCGCCTGAGCCCGCTGCTCGTTATGCTGGGCGTCACCAGTGCTTATCTGAGCTGTCAGTTCAGCAACTGGATGGGCATCGCCGCGCTCGCCGCCACCGACTCGCAAATCGCGTACTACGCGGCACGCATTATCACCACGGCCGTCGTCTTTGCAATCCTGCTGCATTGGGCCAGCGACATCGGTCCGCGCCTGGCGGTTAAAACCCCCACCGAGCTCGAGATTCTGCTCATCCTGCCGCTCGTCTATTACATCTTTGACTACGCCACCAACGTCTACACCACGCTCTTCCACTCGGGCTCCGTGGTGACGGTTGAGTTTTTGGCGTTTGCGCTTTGCGCGTTCTACCTCATGTTTCTTACTGTGTATCTGCGCGAATACGAGGCAAAGGAAATCGCCGAGCGCGAGCGCTGGATGCTCGCGACCCGCGATAGCGCAGCCATCAAGGAGCTCGAGGCCTGGCGCCAATCTGGACGGGAGCTTTCGGTTCTCCGCCACGACATGCGGCACTTCCTGCGCGGCCTTGCAGCTTTGATCGAGGAGGGCCGCATCGACGAGGCGCTCGAGCGCATCGACGAGCTCTGCGAGACAAACGACCGCACCGCTGTGCGCCGCTACTGCGCCAACGACACGGTCAATATCGTGCTTTCGTCATTTAGCTCCGATATCAACCGAAACGGCATCAGCGCCGATTTGCGCGCCGCCGTGCCCGAGAGCGTCCATGTAGCCGACGTCGATCTGTTTAGCGTACTCTCAAACGCCCTGGACAACGCCATCGTCGCCGCAAGCGCCGCTCCCCAGGGCAAGCGATTTATCGATCTGGACCTGCGTTGCGAGGACGGACAACTGCTACTTTTGGTCTCCAACACGTTTGGGCGCCCGCCGCGCATGGTCGACGGCATGCCCGTGGCCGAGCACACCGGACACGGCTTTGGAACCAGGAGCATTAAGCTTGCCGTCGAGCGCATGAACGGCAACTGCCAGTTTCGCATTCACGGCGATCGATTTGAGTTTCGCGCAGTGATGTAAGGGCGCGACAAGTCGGCGCCGCGCTCGACCCATCAGGACCGCCTTGCCGGCGCCAGTCCGCTACAGCGGCGCGGCGGCCGGGGTCAGCTGCTTGATGTAGGCCCACATGCGCTGCTTGGCGGCCTTGTCGGTCAGCGCGGCCTCAAAGCCGTCGAGCGCGAGTACGCGACGACCCTGCACGTGGGCGACCAAGCCGGGCTTGAGCATGGCGGTATCAAAGTCGTCGATCGCCACGAGCATGTCTGCGTAGGTCTCGCGCATGGTATCGGCCGCGCGATCGTCCAACAGCAGGACCGCCTCGGGGTCCAAGGCCTCGAGCGCCTCGCGGAACAGCTCGCACGGCAGGTCCTCGCCTGCCGCAACCGCCCCGTCGCCCGCGCCGGCAACACTTGCCAGCACGCAGAAATCCTCGGGCGCGTAACCGATGGCGCCGAGCGCCTTACGCAACGCGGCGCCGTCTGGACCGGCAGCCAGCTCGCCACCCGCACGCTCGGCATCGTCTAAATCACCTTTTACCAGCACAATCGGCGAGCACGCGTTACCCGCGATACGCACGCCGCGACCCGCGAGCGATGCGAGCTCCTGCTCGGCCGCCTGGGCGATGGCTTCTTTTTTCTGGCTTTGTGACGTGGGCATGCGCTCTCCAATCGTTTGCATGCCCACCATTATATAAAAGAGCCGCCCGCGAGTGGTTGCATTGCGGGCCGTTGGGTATAAGCACGGTCGTACTGAGTTTTACGCGGCCGAGCCGCGTCGCACTATGGAGGTCACTATGGCTGACATTAAGCAGATTACCCCCGAGAATTTCGATTCCGTCGTTAACGGCAGCCTTCCCGTGCTGGTTGATTTTTGGGCACCGTGGTGCGGTCCCTGCCGTTCGCTCTCGCCCATTGTTGACGAAGTGGCCGACGAGCTGGCCGGCAAGATTACCGTCGCCAAATGCAACGTCGACGACAATCAGGACCTGGCCATGAAGTTTGGCGTTATGAGCATCCCCACGCTGGTTGTCTTTAAGAACGGTGAGGAAATCGACCGCTCCGTCGGTGCGCTGCCTAAGGCCAGGCTGCAGGCGCTGCTTGAGAAGCACCTGTAATACGCCGGTCATGTGTTGCCGTCCATGAGTGGTTTTGCGCCGCTCGCCGGAGAGCCGGGTGTTGCGCCCGCGACCACGGATAGTATGGTAATCACAAACAGCCCCCAGTGAACGGGTGCGGGTCAGACGGACTCGCACCCGTTTTCTTATGCGGCGATGCGTAAAGCGGGCGTAGTAGAATCTGAACCACTGGATTGTCCCGAACATAAGGAGATTCCCATGCATGACGTCGGAATGAACATGAGCCAGCTTGCCATGAGCGTCAAGCAGGTCGACGACACCATTGAGCTCGCTCACGAGTGGAGCCATCAGCTGCTGCATGCGACCGAGAACTTTGACATGGAGCGCATTGGCGCCAAGCTCGAGGCCGCCATGGCGGCGCTCCACGAGGCGCACGACGCACTCGAGGGCTACGAGGAGGCCATCGAGGCCGACCATAACTCCGTTGGCTCCGTAAAGCTGGTGTAGCGTGGCCGAGCACGAGCACGCCTGCGAGCACGAGCATCCGCACGGGCCGACCGGCGACGTGGGCTGCCGCCTCAGCGGCTCCGCCTCCGAGCTGGTCCGTTTTTCGGTCACCGCTCCCGACGACCTGTTGCGCCGCTTTGACGAGCAAATCGCGCGCCGCGGCGACGTTGCCAACCGCTCCGAGGCCGTGCGCGACCTGATTCGCGCCTCCATTGCCAAGGAGCAGATGCGAACGCCCGACGAGCAGGTCATCGGGTCGCTCACCATGATCTATGACCACCATACCGGCGATCTGACGCGCCGTCTGGACGAGGTGCAGCACGACTACACCGACGAGATTGTCTCGACCATGCACGTGCATCTGGACCACCACAACTGCCTGGAAATTCTGGCGCTCAAGGGTCGCGGCGAGCGTGTCTACGAGCTGGCTGACCGTCTGCTGGGCCTGCGCGGCGTTAAACACGGCGAGCTCACCTGCGCCGCCACCGAGCAGAGCCTGGGGCTGTAGCGGGTCTTTGCGCGGCGCACCTGCCAAAAAGGGACAGGTTTGTTTTGGCAGGTTTAACGTTTTACCTACCAAAATAAACCTGTCCCTTTTTGGCAGGTCTCGATGAAGGAGGGTCGCATGCGACATGTGCATATCCATGTAACGGGCATTGTGCAGGGCGTCGGCATGCGACCGTTTGTGTATCGCGAGGCCATGGCGCACGGCATTTGCGGCTGGGTGCTTAACGCGGGCGATGGCGTGCATATCGAGGCGCACGCTCTAAGCGAGGCGCTCGACGAATTTGTCGCCGCGCTTTCCGAGCATGCGCCTGCGGCGGCTCGTGTGGAGTATGTCGAGGTTATGGACCTAGCGCCCGGCGACTGGGACGCCGCCAACGAGCGGGGCTTTCGCATTGTGGCATCGCAGGATCAAACCGCCCACACGACGCTCGTCTCGCCCGACCTCGCCACGTGCGACGACTGCCTGCACGAGCTGTTCGACCCCGCCGACCGACGCTTTCACTATCCCTTTATCAACTGCACCAACTGCGGACCGCGCTTTACCATCATCCGGTCGCTGCCCTATGACCGAGCGGCCACCTCGATGGATTGCTTTCCCATGTGCCCCACCTGTGCCGCAGAGTATGGCGACCCGCTTGACCGGCGGTTTCACGCGCAGCCCGATGCCTGCTTTGATTGCGGGCCGCACATTACGTGGCGCGAGGCCGGCGAAGCCGCCGCGTCGCTGACCGTCGGCACCACGCACGAGGCCAGCGACGCCATTATCGACCGCTGTGTTGAGCTGCTGGCCAACGGCGGTATCGTCGCCATCAAGGGTCTGGGCGGATTTCACTTGGCATGCGACGCCTCCAACGAGAAGACGGTAGCCGAGCTTCGCCGCCGCAAACGCCGCAGCAACAAACCGCTTGCCGTTATGGTACGCGACCTTGCCGATGTTGAACGCCTGTGCCATGTCAACAACGTTGAACGCGGCTTGCTGACCGGCAGCATTCGCCCCATTGTGCTGCTGCGCCGACGTGCTGTTTGCGAGAGCGGCGGCTCCCCCAACGCGCTCGCGCCATCCGTCGCGCACAACCTTCCTGAGCTTGGCGTTATGCTCCCCTATACACCGCTTCAGCATCTGTTGCTTGCCGCGGCAGAAGCCCGCGGTATGCACGCGCTCGTCATGACCAGCGGAAACCTGAGCGAGGAACCTATCGAGACCGATGATACCCTTGCATGGGAGCACCTTGTTGCCGCCGGCATCGCTGACGCGCTACTTGGCAACGACCGTGCGATTCTCTCGCGCTACGATGATTCCGTGGTGCGCGTGGTCGGTGGGGTCGCCATGCCCGTTCGCCGCGCTCGCGGATATGCACCCCAGCCGCTGCCGTTGCCGGCGCTCGACGGCGCTCCGTCCTGCGTGCTCGCCTGCGGGCCACAACAAAAGGCCACGATTGCGCTCACGCGTGAAGGGACGAACGGCGAGGCAACCTGTTTTGTGTCGCAGCATATCGGCGATGTTGAAAACGGCGGGACCTTCGATGCCTGGAACGCCGCGCGCACGCGCTTGGAAGATCTCTTTGACTTGGCGCCCGCCGCCTTGGCCTGCGATCTACACCCCAGCTATCTATCGAGCCAGTGGGCGCGCGAGCAGGCGCGAAAATGCAATCTGCCGCTCGTCGAGGTGCAGCACCATCATGCGCACATCGCGAGCGTAATGGCCGAGGCTATCGCCGCGGGCCAGCTTACAACCGACGCGCGCGTCCTTGGCATCGCCTTTGACGGCACCGGCGCCGGCACCGATGGGACCATTTGGGGCGGCGAGTTTCTTGTTGCCAGCCTTGGCGGCTTTGAGCGCGCCGCGCATTTGCGCACCTGGACGCTCCCCGGCGGGGCGGCCTCTGTGCGCGACGCCCGCCGCAACGCCTTTGCCCTGCTCAGTGAGCTCGGCCTGCTTGAACATCCGGGGGCCGAGCGGCTCTTGGACGGCCTGGACGAGCAAACACGCAGCGTGACGGCAACGATGATCGAGCGGAACATCAACAGCCCACGCACGAGCAGTATGGGGCGTCTCTTTGACGCCGCCGCTGCAGTTTTGGGCATTTGCGAGCAGGCAACCTACGAAGGCGAGCCCGCCATCGAACTCGAAGCCGCCGCCTGGCGCGCGCTCGGCAGCAAAATTACCCATGTTCCCGGCGATAAAGACGGCTGTTCCGCATCTGACCCATTGCGACTGGACAGTTTGTTCAGATTTGTATTAAAAACAGACCCTCTAACCAACGGTTTTGGCTCAGATTACCCCGAAGAGGGCTCTCCAGGCACCTCATTTGCGGTTAATTCGCCCGCCGGATACCCCAAATCAACCCATTCGGGGTCCTCGCAGACGATTTATACCACCCATTACCACTCTAAAAAGTACAAATCTGAACTAACTGTCCAAGCTACCTCGAGCAGGTCTCTCGTCCTGAGCCCCAGCTCACTTTTTGCGGCGCTTTTGGAGGGAACCAGAGCCAGTGTGCCCGCCGACAGGCTCGCACTCGACTTCCATGTCGCCGTCGCGCGCTCCTCGGCACGCATCGCCAGCGAGATCTGCGCGTGCGAGGGCATCGACACCGTCGCGCTCTCGGGCGGCGTGTTCATGAACCGACTTCTGCTCCAGCTCCTCACCCGCGAGCTCAAAAGCGCAGGTCTTACTGTCCTTATCCCCCATACCGTGCCCGTCAATGACGGCTGCATCGCCTACGGTCAGGCGGCGGTCGCAAGCGCTCGTCTTGCGCAGATCGCATCGCAGTAGCTCGCTCTCGCACACCGCTGTGCCCAGCCGTCTCACAGGCGTAACGCGTTTGCCCGCGAACCCCGCGAGCGCTACCATCAACTGATGGATTATCGAGCGCCTATCCAGCGCAAAGCGTATAAAAGGGGAACAATATGTGCCTTGCCGTCCCCGGTAAAGTAGTCAAACGCGACGACGGCCTCAAGGCCACCGTCGACATGATGGGCGTCGAGCGTCCGGTGTCGCTGCGACTCGTGCCGACGGCGCAGGTTGGCGACTATATTCTCGTGCACGCCGGCTTTGGCATCCAGATCGTCGACGAGCAGGAAGCGCAAGAAACGCTCGAGCTCGTTAACGCCATGACCGAACTGGCCGAAGAAGACCAACTGGCCAGCAATCCGGCCGAGGCATACTAGTGGCGGCCGGACAGCCGGTGCGCTCCGGTATCGACTTTTCGGCATTTCGCGACCCCAAGCTGGCTCGCGAGCTCATCGAACGCATTCGCGGTCTTGTCGGCGACCGCACCATCAACCTTATTGAAGTCTGCGGCACGCACACCGTGAGCATCGGCCGCTATGGCTTTCGCTCCATTATGCCGGCCGGGCTCAAGCTGCTGAGCGGCCCGGGCTGCCCCGTCTGCGTTACCGCCAACCGTGACATCGACCACGCGATCGCGCTCGCCAACATAGACGGCGCCATCATCACCACCTTTGGCGACATGATGCGCGTGCCCGGATCGTCCACCTCGCTCGCTGCGCAAAAGGCGGCAGGGCGCGATATCCGCATCGTCTACTCCCCGCTCGATGCGCTCGACATTGCCGAGCAAAACCCCGATCGTCCGGTCATTTTTTTGGGCGTGGGCTTTGAGACTACGACGCCCACCATCGCCGCTGCCATCTTGGAGGCCGAGGCGCGCGGGCTTTTGAACTTTTCGGTCTATTGCGCCCACAAGACCACGCCGCCGGCGTTGCGCGCCATCGCCAACGATCCCGAGACCGCCATCGACGGCTTTATCTTGCCGGGCCACGTCGCCACTATCACGGGCTTGGCGCCCTTTAGCTTTTTGGTCGACGAGTTCGATACCCCGGGCGTGGTCACGGGATTTGAGCCGGTCGACATCTTGCAGGGCATCTGCATGCTGGTCCAGATGGTTGCCGAGGACAGGCCCACGATCGACAACGCCTACCGCCGTGGCGTCAACGCAGGCGGCAACCCCGTGGCGCGCCAACTGGTCGAGCAGGTGTTTGAGCCATGCGACACCACATGGCGCGGGCTGGGGCCGATTGCCAACTCGGGCCTTTCCATCCGCCCTGAGTTCTCGCGCTTTGATGCCCATGCTCGCTTTGACGTGCCCGTTGAGGCGACGGTCGAGCCGCGTGGGTGCCGCTGCGGCGACGTGCTGCGCGGGGCCATTACGCCGAGCGACTGCCCGCTCTTTGGCCGCACCTGCACGCCCGAGCACCCCGTCGGCCCGTGCATGGTGAGCTCCGAAGGCAGCTGCGCGGCGTACTACCGCTACCGCAACTAGTCCGGACGCACCCGCACACTGGCACCACCCACGATTGGAGTTTTCGATATGTCCCGTACTGCCACCGATAGCACCGTCCTGTTGGGCCATGGCTCCGGCGGTCAGATGATGAAACGCATCATCGATGAGGTCTTTTTGGATGCCTTTGGGGCGCCCGAGTTGCTCGAAGGCAACGACGCCGGCGTCGCCGCGCTGCCCCCGAGCGGGCGCATCGCCATGTCGACCGACAGCTTTGTAGTCTCGCCGCAGTTCTTCCCCGGTGGCAACATCGGCCGTCTCGCCGTGTGCGGAACCGTCAACGATGTCGCGACCTCGGGCGCCAACGTGCGCTACCTATCGTGCGGTTTTATCCTTGAAGAGGGCTATCCCATGGATAAGCTCCGCCAGATTGTGCAGACGATGGCCGAGACGGCGCGCGAGGCGGGCGTGTCCATAATCACGGGCGACACCAAGGTGGTCGAGCGCGGCGGGGCCGACGGCGTCTACATCAATACCGCCGGCGTGGGCGAAGTGCCTGCGGGTGTGGCGCTCAGCGGTGCAAACTGCCAGCCTGGCGATGTCATCCTGGTGTCGGGCACACTCGGCGACCACGGCATCGCCATCATGAGCCAGCGCGAGGGCCTGGCGTTTTCGAGCACGATCGAAAGCGATGCCGCGCCGCTCAACCACCTGATTGCCGACGTTTTGGCCGCAGCGCCCGGCACGCGCTGCTTTCGCGACCCCACGCGCGGTGGACTGGCGTCCACACTCAACGAGTTTGCCCAGGCCAGCGGTGTTGCCATGGAGATCGACGAGGATGCCGTGCCCGTGCGCCCCGACGTGCAGGCCGCATGTGGGATGCTCGGCTACGATGTGCTGCAGGTGGCAAACGAGGGCAAGATGGTTGCCGTCGTGCCGGCCGAGCAAGCCGATGCGGCTCTAGCCGCCATGCGCGCCGCCCGCTACGGCGAGAATGCCGCCATCATCGGCCGCGTGCTGCCGCTTGGATCGGACGTCCGTCCCGCCGTGCGCGTGCGCACCGGCTGGGGCTCGACCCGCATCCTCGACATGCTCGTGGGAGAGCAGCTGCCGAGAATTTGCTAGGGCGGAATCTCATGAGTGGCGCGATGTCACCTGATATCCCTGGAGATGTTCAGATTCCAAGCACACCCAACGCGTAAGCCCAGTATTATGGGGTGCGTTTTGAAACCCAACGACGGGAGCTCTCATGGCAGCAGCTTTTTCCCATGTGATCTTTGATCTGGACGGCACCATCCTCAACACGCTCGAGGACCTGGCAGCCGCCGGCAACCATACCTGCGAGGCGCACGGCTGGCCCACGTTTGCCGTTGACGAGTACCGCTACAAGGTGGGAAACGGCATGCTCAAGCTGGTTGAGCGCTTTATGCCCGCCGAGTACGCGGGCGACGGCCGTATGTTTGAGCAGACGCTTGCCGAGTTTAGGGCTTATTACGGCGAGCACAAGGAGGACCACACCGCCCCCTATGCCGGCACGATCGAGATGCTCGACCGCTTGCGTGCCGCGGGCGTGCAGCTTGCCGTGCTCACTAACAAGGACCACGTCTCGGCGGCCCCGCTTATCGAGAAGTATTTTGGTTCCGAGCGCTTTGCGCTGGTACAGGGCCGTGTCGATGCGTTTCCGCCCAAGCCCGAGGCACCCGTCACGCTGCATGTGATGGAAGAGCTGGGCGCCGACCCGGCGACCACGCTCTACGTAGGCGATTCCAATGTCGATATCCTGACCGGCCACAACGCCGGTCTTAAGAGCGCAGGCGTCAGCTGGGGCTTCCGCGGCCGCGCAGAGCTGGAAGCCGCCGGCGCCGACTACGTGGTGGACAGCCAGGCAGAGCTCGCGGCGCTGGTGCTGGGCGAGTAGCGGAGCCGCTGCTTAACGTAGCTGCGACAATTCTTCCACGCGGAAACGGCATCCCGTTTTGGAGCTCCGGAATGGGATGCACTTTCCGTTTGAGGCGCGTCGGGGAAACGGCATCCCGTTTTGGAGCAATATTCCGGGTCGAACTTTCCGCAACCCACCCCATCCGGAAACCGCGACCCACTATTCGGCCAAAAACCGGATCGCATTTTCCCAAGCACTCGATGTAACGCCGGTGCAAGGAGTGTCCCCAGCTGCCGGCAGAGAAGGAACGTCCCCAAGTGCCGCAAGAGTGTCCCTTTTGACTAGTCATTTAAGAACGTCCCCAATGACTACCATGGCAACGTCGATGTTTCGGCAATGTCAGCGAGCGGGCACCAGAGCGAACAAATTGGCATGAAAAGAGGACGGCATAGACCTTCTGGTCATGCCGTCCTCTTTGAATGACAAGTTGTCGCTCTGGCGCCCACGCAGCGTCGAGCAGTTGCGGCGTTTGGTAAAACGCCGCAACGAACTAGTTCATCATCGCATTCATCATCTCGGTGGTTGCGGAATCGTCGGCAGACCACTCGTTATCCTCGTTGGCGGAATACTTAAAGGTGACCTTGGTGTCCTTGGTCTCAGCGGCCTTGGTCACGTCGACCATCACCTGGCCGGCCATCTTGTACAGCTCGTCCTCGGAAGGCATCGTATCGAGTGCGGCGATCTTCTCCTGATACTGGGTGGCGAAATCTTCGACGATCTTGTTCATGGACTTGCAGGTGATGGTGACCTCGGCGGTCGCGGTGCCCTTGTCCTCATCGACCGTCACATCACCGATCTTGTAATCAAAACCCTCGAGATAGCTCTTGGCATACTCCTTGGGATCGATGCCCAGCTGCTCAAACTCGTCGCCCGAAGCCTCTTCCAGGCCGGAGAGGAAATCATCGCCGCCGTTCTTGATCTCGTCAAACTGACTCGTAAGATCGTTGGTGATGAGCTCCTCCACCGAAGGCCCTCCGCAACCGGAAAGCAAAACCACGCACGCGACCAGGGCAGCCATCAGGGGCGCAAGCAGCAGCTTCTTTTTCATGACATTCCTCCAAACAAGCGGCGCTGCGTTTCCCGCGCAGCGCACGTCGTAACAGTAGGTCCATATTAGCGGCTCCGTTCAACCCCCTACGTCGCAAAAGCGTGGGCGGCTCAATTTGACGAGTGAATGGCCCATAAAGCAAGCCCCCTGCAATAAAATGCGCCTGCTCGGCCTATTAAAAAAGGGTGGCCGGATAACCCGACCACCCTTGTGCATCTTCTGGATGCCGCAGACTACTTGCGGACGACCTTAACGATGGCGTCACCGGCGGCGACGGCAGACTCGGCCTCGACGGCGAGCTCGACATCGGCAAACTCGGCGGTGTTGGACACGGCCACGACGACGCAGTCCTTGTAACCGGCGGCAGCGATCTTGGCGCGGTCGATCTTGAGCAAGGGCTGGCCGGCCTTCACGACGTCGTCGGCCTTGACGAAGCCCTCGAAGCCGTCGCCATTCATGTTGACGGTATCGACGCCAACGTGCACCAGAACCTCGATGCCGCTATCGGACTGCAGGCCCACGGCGTGACCCATGGTGACGGTCACCTTGCCGTCGCAGGGAGCGTAGACCAGGTCGTCCTCGGGCCACACGGCGCAGCCCTTGCCCAAAACCTCGCCAGCAAAGACGGGATCGGGCACGTCGGCCATCTTGATGACCTTGCCCTTGACGGGCGAGCACAGCACGTCGGCGCCGGCAGAAGCAGAAATGGAGGCCGGAGCAGCGGCAGCCACGGGCTCAGCCTTCTTCTTGAACATATCAAACAGACCCATACGTTTTCTCCTCTTGATTAAGCGCAACGTTATGCGCATACCTATGGTGATTATAGTGCCAAATGGCCAAAATGCTAAGGCGAGGGCCCGAATCACAGGCCCTTCCAAGCCCTTCCAAGCCCTTCCAAAACCTTTTCCCATGGGCACTCATATTGTCGATTAAGCCTCGATAAGCCCCAGGTGAACAAAAGCGTTCCAGATGCCGTCGTCATCGACGTCGGTGGTCACGTAGTCGGCGGCCGGTCCGGCGTTCGGCGGAACGCCGGAGCTCAATTATTCCAAGCCCTCGGTGCCGTTGGACTTGATGATCTTCTGGTATGCGAAGAAGCTGTCCTTGCGGCGGCGCTCGTAGGTACCGGTGCCGTCGTCGTACTTATCGACGTGGATGAAGCCGTAGCGCTTGCGCATCTCGCCAGTGCCGGCGGAAACCAGGTCGATGGGACCCCACCAGGTGTAGGCAATCAGGTCAACGCCATCGGCAATGGCCTCGCCCATGGCCTTGATGTGGCTCTGCAGGTAGGCGATGCGATACGGGTCATGGATGGAGCCGTCCTCCTCGACCTCGTCGTAGGCGCCCATGCCGTTCTCGACCACCATCAGCGGAATCTCGTAGCGGGCGTAAATCTCGTTGAGGGCGATGCGCAGGCCCAGCGGATCGATCTGCCAGCCCCAGTCGGTGGGGACGTTCTTAAACGACTAATCAAACAAGAATGTCCCCAACGACTAGTCGTTTAAGAACGTCCCCAATGACTACTCTGGCAACGGCAGCGAGCGGGCCGCATTCGGAGCAAGACAACGCCGCAAGTAGAGGACGGACAGCGAGCGACGTCCAGGGCGAACAAGTTGGCATGAAAAAGGCGAGGCATTGACCTTCTGGTCATGCCTCGCCTTTTGAATGACAAATTGTCGCCCTGGGCGGCGCGCAGCGTCGGCCGGTTACGGCGTTTGGTACAACGCCGTAACTACTCCCGAGCTCCGTACTGCTCGTAGTAGGCGTCGATGGCGGTCTTAAGCTCGTCATCGATGACGACCTTGCCATCGATCTCGTGGTTGTAGAGGGTCTCGACGACCTCGGCCATGGAAACGATGCTCGCGACGGGGAAACCGTACTTTGCCTCGATCTCCTTCTGCGCGGTGGTCACGCCGCCCTTGCCGACCTCCATGCGGTTGAGGGACACAATCAGGCCCTTGATTTCGACGTCGGCAGCAGCCTTAACCTTGGGATAGGTCTCGTCGATGGACTTGCCGCTGGTGGTAACGTCCTCGACCATGACCACGCGATCGCCGTCCTGGGGCTCATAACCCAGCAGGTTGCCCTTATCGGCACCGTGGTCCTTGGCCTCCTTGCGGTCGCAGCAGTATTTGACCTCCTTGCCGTACAGCTCGTGGTAGGCAATTGCGGTCACGACGGCCAGCGGAATACCCTTGTAGGCCGGTCCAAACAGCACATCAAAGTCGTCGCCAAAGTTATCGTGGATGGCCTGGGCGTAATACTCGCCCAGCTTCTTGAGCTGATAGCCCGTCACGTAAGCGCCGGCGTTCATAAAAAACGGGGACTGACGGCCGCTCTTGAGCGTAAAGCTGCCGAACTTAAGAACGTCGGACTCAACCATAAACTTGATGAACTCTTGCTTGTAAGCCTCCATGCGGGCTCCTCTCGTAATCGCGTACGTGCCCTCCAGTTTAGCGCAGGCGAAGCGTCGATGCGGGTGCGCTTTGGAGCCACATCCCCCCGTTAGAGTAAGGAACTGGGCGGCACCTCATACGCTAGTCCTTGGGTGCCCAGGACCAGAAGAAGTTGATCAGGGCCACACGCGAGTCGGTACCGGTCTTTCTGTTGATCGAGGAAATGTGGCGGTAGAGCGTAGAGCGCGAAAGGAAAAGCGTTGCGGCAATGTCCTGAACGCTCAACTGTACTCATTT
Source organism: Collinsella sp. SGI.033 (assembly GCF_050315135.1). NCBI lineage: Bacteria > Bacillati > Actinomycetota > Coriobacteriia > Coriobacteriales > Coriobacteriaceae > Collinsella > Collinsella sp. SGI.033. The sequence goes on along the minus strand of NZ_JBNPOK010000003.1, from coordinate 54,799 downwards.
AAGTACGTCCCCAATGAGTGGCCGAAAATGGGCCATGTGTCCCAGTTGTGGAGACTCGTTGAGCCGTCTGGGTATCGTGAAAGATCGAGCGCTCACCCATCATCAAAAGTGACACACGCTACCTGTTGATGGGAGGCAGCCATGGGCTTCTTTGACAAGATGTTCGAGAAGAAAGAGTGCGCGATTTGCGGTACCGAACTGGGGATTTTGGGAAAGACCAAGATCAACGAAGGCTACCTGTGCAAAGAGTGCGCAGGCAAGCTCTCCCCCTTCTTTAGTGGTTGGCGCTCCAGCACCGCGGACGATATCCGCGAGCAACTCGCCTACCGCGAGGCCAACGCCGAGCGCCTGGCCTCGTTCAACCCAACGCGCACGCTCTCTGCCGGGCGCACCAACATCATGCTCGACGAAGACGCGGGTCTGCTGATCATCACTTCGCAGAGCCGCTGGCGCGACGCCAATCCCGACATCATCGAGTTCTCACAGGTACTCGGCTGCGATATGGATATCGACGAGCATCGCACCGAGATCTATCGCGAGACCAAGGACGGCGAGCGCGAGAGCTACAACCCGCCGCGCTACGACCTGGATTACGACTTTAATCTGACCATCCACGTCAACACGCCGTACTTTACCGAGATCAACCTGCGCGTGAACGACTCCACCATCGATCAGCGTGGCTCCATCGAATATCGCGAGGCCAAGCGCCAGGCAACCGAGGTCCGCGATGCGCTGGTACAGCTGCGTCAGGAGACACGCGACAGCGTCGTGGCCGCCAAGGCCCCCAAGACCGCGGTCACCTGCCCCTTCTGCGGTGCAACCACCATTCCCGATGCCAGTGGACGCTGCGAATACTGCGGCGGCGCCATCGGCACATAGCCTCCGGCACGGAAAGGACCGATCATGGCCTTCGAGAGTGTCAACTATCAGTGCCCCGCGTGTGGCGGCCCCCTTCACTTTGCCAGTGCCGAACAAAAGCTTGTCTGCGACTACTGCGATTCGCGTTTTGAAGTCGAAGAAGTCGAGGCCCTCTATCGCGAGCGCCAGGACAAGGCAGATGCCAAAGCCGATGCCGCAGCCGCGGCTCGCAAACCTGCTGTCGACGATGCCGTGCAGGATCTGGCCCAAAACGCCGGCTACATCTGCTCGTCGTGCGGCGCCGAGCTGGTCTCGGACGGCACCGTCGCCGTTACCACCTGCCCATACTGCGGCAACTCCGCCGTGGCGCCCGGCCAGCTCTCGGGCGACTTCTCACCCGACCTGGTGATTCCGTTTAAGCTCGGGCGCGATGATGTTATGGCAGCACTCAAAGAGCACTACAAGGGCAAAATCCTGCTGCCCAAGAGCTTTGTCACCGGCAACCACATCGACGAGGTCCAAGGCGTTTACGTGCCGTTTTGGCTCTACGGCGCCCGCGTGGACGGCGAAGTGCACTTTGATGCGACCAACGAGACCGTGACCGAGGAATCCGACCGCACCGTCACGACCACCGACCACTACGACGCCTACCGTAAGGGCAAAATCTCGTTTGAGCGCGTGCCCGTCGACGGATCGTCCAAGATGCCCGACGGCTATATGGACGCCATCGAGCCGTTTGACTACGACGCGCTGCGCCCGTTCTCGGTCGCGTATATGCCCGGCTACATCGCCAACCGCTACGATGAGGATTGCGAGACCTGCAAGGCGCGCGCCGAGCGTCGTATGGAAGAAAGTACGATTTCGGCCCTGCGCGAGACCGTCGTCGACGAATATGACGATGCCACGGTCGAAAGCAAGCAGCTCGACTACACCTGGGAAGACAGCAACTACGCCCTGTTCCCCGTGTGGATGCTTTCCACCTCGTGGAACGGCAAGAGCTACCTGTTTGCCATGAACGGCCAAACCGGCCGCATGGTCGGCGAGCTTCCCTGCTCCAAGCTCAAGCTCGCCATCGCCTCGGTGCTGTTCTTTGTGATCGGGTTTGTCCTCTCCCAGATTCTCTTTATGGGCGAGAACGCCTTCAATCCGGACTACCTCACCTTTGATATCGAGGGCATCCTCATCAACATCGTCGCACCGCTGATCATCGTAATCATCGGAGACGTGCTGCTGGTAGGCCAGCTCAAGACGGCCAACGAGGCCACCCACGCCGATTGCTACTGCGGCGAGCTCGACTTGACCGAGAAGCACGACACCTTCAGCCACACCGAGACCACCGTTGTCATGAAGGACAACAAGGACGATTAGCCATTCTGACCAATACCACCCGGCCTTTGACGAGAAAGGAAGATCACCATGGGACTCTTGAAAGCTGGATTGGGTGCTGCCGGCGGCGTCATGGCCGACCAGTGGAAGGAATATATCTATTGCGAATCGATGCCCGCTGACGTCTTGGCCTGCAAGGGCAGCAAGCGCACCGGCGGCCGCAGCTCCAACACGCGCGGCGAGGACAACGTCATCTCCAACGGCTCCGTCATCGCCGTCAACGACGGCCAGGGCATGCTCGTGGTGCAAAACGGCAAGATCATCGAGGTCGCGCTGGAGCCCGGCGAGTTTGTCTTTGACACCGGCAGCGAGCCGAGCGTCTTTAGCGGCAACCTGGGCGACTCCATCAAGGAGACGTTCGCCAATATCGGCAGCCGTTTTACCTTTGGCGGCGACGCGGGCAAGGACCAGCGTGTCTACTTCATCAACACCAAGGAGATCATCGGCAACAAGTACGGCACCGCCTCGCCTGTGCCCTTCCGCGTGGTCGATAACAACATTGGCCTGGATGTCGACATCTCCGTTCGCTGCAACGGCGAGTATTCGTACCGCATCACCAACCCGCTGCTGTTCTACACCAACGTGTGCGGCAACGTGACCGATAGCTACACGCGCGATAAGATCGACAGCCAGCTTAAGTCCGAGCTGCTCACCGCTCTGCAACCCGCCTTTGCCAAGATCTCGGAGATGGGCATCCGCTACAGCGCTATCCCCGGCCACACCACCGAGCTCGCCCGCGCGCTCAACGAGGTTCTCTCCGCCGACTGGCGCGACCTGCGCGGCGTCGAGATCGTGAGCTTTGGCGTCAACTCCATCGCCGCCTCGCAAGAAGACGAGCAAATGATCAAGGACCTGCAGAAGGCCGCAGTCATGCGCGATCCCACCATGGCAGCCGCCAACATCGCCAGCGCCCAGAGCGATGCGATGCGCGCGGCAGCCGCCAACCCCAACGGCGCGATGGCCGGCTTTATGGGCATGGGTATGGCGGGCGGCATGGGCGGCATAAACGCCAGCCAGCTGTTCGCCGCCGGCCAGGCACAGCAGCAGGCCGCCCCACAGCCGGCTCCGGCACCCGCCCCCGCACCAGCTCCTGCCGCTGCCCCCGCGGCCGGCGCATGGACCTGCAGCTGCGGTGCCACCAACACCGGCAAGTTCTGCCCCGAATGCGGCAGTCCCGCACCCGCCCCGGCACCGGCCAAGTGGTTCTGCCCCAACTGCGGCAGCGAAAACGGCGGCAAGTTCTGCAGCAACTGCGGAACGCCTAGGCCCTAACCCCTCTATCTGGTAATTGGCGGGGGGTCCGCCACCCCCGCATTTGCTTCTATGGGTTTCGTTCGATAAAGGAGAACACCATGAAGACAACGTTCAAAAAGTCCGTACTCGCATTTCTGACATGCGTCCTGGCGCTCGCCTTTGCCCTGACGGGCTGCAGCGGCGGCGGCAAGGACCCCAAGGCCAACTTCGTCGGCAGCTGGGAACTCTCGGGTGGAACCCTGGAGGGCGAAGAGCTCACCGATGAGTACATGGATATGCTCAAGGAGTGGGGCCTCAACTGTATCCTGATTCTCGACGAAGACGGCACGGGCGTCCTCGACATGTTCCTTGAGGTCGCCGACCTGAAATGGGAGGCCAAGGACGCCACCACTGCAACCATCACCGCCGACGGCGATTCGCAGGACATGAAACTCAAGGACGGCAAGCTCGTCCTCGAGGTGGAAGGCGACAAGCTTATCTTTACGAAGTCCGACAAGGATCTGTCCGGTACGCTAAAAAAGGATCGCGAGGCGGCCGAGAAGGAAGAGGAGATCGATGAGGCCGTCGAAGACGACGACGTCCAGAGCGTCGAAATCTCCCCCGCCGTCACCGTCGCCGATGACGATCTGTGCACCATTACCATCACCGAGAAGTTCAAGGACGAATGGGGCGACATCGGCTTTGTCGTCAACATCACCAACAAGAGCGACAAGGACCTGACCTTCTACGCTCCCTCCGGCAAGACCAACGTCAACGGCACCATGAAGGAACCCTGGTTCTCGGCTAACCTGATGCCCGGCACCAACGCCACCGAGGAATTCACGTTCTCGAGCGGCGAGCTTGACAGCCTTGACGACCTGGTCAACACGACCATCGGCATCGACGCCTATCTGACCGATTCCTACGAGGACGTCGCCTCCTACACCGCAACCATCGCGTAGCGGCACGTAACATCAGCCGCGGATTGGCGGACGCATCCGCGCACTTGCCAGGCGGGGCCGCAGGAGTTGATCCTGCGGCCCCGTCGTTTTTATGCCGACAGCACAGCCGCACAAGCAGGCCGACCGTCGTTTTCTGATGCAAAACGGCGGGCGGCCTATCTTTACGGCGCCGGAACACGGCGAGCGCGTCGATTACGGGCGCTCCATGTTGGGGACGATGCTGCCCTCCGTTACCGCGCGCACGGCAAGACGCATGATGTTGTCGTAGCCGGTCTTGCTCAGAATCTCCGAGATGCGACGCTTGATGGTACCCTCACTCATAAACAGCTCGGCCGCGATCTCGCGGCGGCTTTTGCCCTCGCAGGCAAGGCGCAAAATCGACAGCTCGACATCGTCGAGTGCCGCCGTGCCCGAAAAAATGCTTTCGGGCGGCTTGGGAAACGTGCAATAGCCCGCCAGCGTGGAGCGCATCACGGCGAACAGCTCGTCGATACCGACGTTCTTGTACACAAAGCTATCGACGCCCGCCTCGCGAGCCTGATCGACAAAGGTGATCTCGGGCATGCCTGTCATGATGATGACGCGGCACTCGGGCAGCTGCTCCTTGATGCGCGCCGCCGCCACGATGCCGTTTGAATCGTGTTCGGTGCACACGTCCATCAGTATCATGTCCGGGCGCTCCTTGAGCGCGACACCCAAGGCCTCGGAGGCATCGGCGATCGCGGCGACGACGGTCATATCGGGCTGGTCGCCAACGGAGCGCGCCAGGCTTTCGCGCAGAATGGCCTGATCTTCGACAATTAACACGCGGATCATGAACTTCTCCTTTGGACCGTGGCGTTGGGGCTCAGCGGGATGGACACCGCAAGCGTAAAGGGCTGGGCGGCGTGGACTTCCAGGCCGCCGCCCAAATCTTGCGCGACATGCCTCATACCTGGGATACCCGTTCCCTCGCGATACGATACGGAGGCCGGGGACCCGTCGTTAGAAATCGTCATGCGCGCGACGGCGCTAGCATTCGTCCCCTCCTGCCACAGGCGCACGTGGACCCGATGCGCCTGCGCATGCCTGGTGGCATTGGTCGAGGCCTCGCGGATAATCTGCAAAAATGCGGCGGCGACACGCGCGTCCTCAGGCAGCGCACCCTCAACATCGATCTGCACACTCACCAAGCCAAAGGCGTGGACGATATCGCTCAGCTGCTCTGCAGGCTCGCTGGCACCGCCACTGCGCAAATCGGCGGCGATTGAGCGCAGCAACGGGTCAATCTGCTCGAGCGACTCATCATCCAGACGTCCCTCCTCCAAATAGCGATGAAGAATGGACAGGCGCTGGCCGATCACATCGTGAACGCGGGCACGCATACGTAGGTAGGCCGCATTGTCGGCAACCTTTTTGGCTTCTTCGATCTGGGCCTGGAGCTCTTGGCCAGCACGCTCAAGCAGGTGGTTGGCTTGCGCCAGACGGTCGTAGGCGTGTGCGTATTCCGTCACGTCCAGGCCAACGACGCGCTCGAACGGACGGCTCGAGACCGTAACGGAGTCACGCACGAACAGACGAATCTCGGAAGGAGAGATCTCGACCACGGCGCGATCCCTACCAAAGCGATCAAGGTCGATATGGGCGCGATTAGCGCTGCTTTCGGGCATTTGCATGCTCAGTTTGCGCAGGTCGTTCCATGTGCTGCTCATGTCGCCCAGGTCGGTGGGCATATGGAGCTCTACGAGGTTTTTGCGCATGCAGCGGTTCATGAGCAGCGGACGGCCCCTCGGGTCTAGATACAGGATGCCCACGGGAATCACGTTGATGGTCTCGATCGTCGAGAACATGGTGATATCCTCTTGGCGGTTACGGACGTCCATCAAGAGCGCCGCGATGGAACGGAACAGGAAGAACGCTCCCTCTGCGATAAGGACAACGGTCCACGCCGAGCCCATGGCAAAAACCACCGGTGGTGTAACGGCGACAACAAGCAACAGCTCGACCAGCATGACGGGACGACGATAGTGCACCATAAGTACCACGCCATAGGCAAAGATTGCGGCATTGAGCCACAACGCTCCGCCCATTGCCCTGGCGCAAACGTCAAGCGGCGCCACCAGATACGAGCCAGACGACGTGAACAAGATGAGCGCCGAAATCATCAGGTGAAGCACAAGACTCGCCTCGTAGGCGCAAATCACCTTACGGTTATAGGACGAGCGGCGCGATGCGATGAGCGGGACGTGGATCGTCTGCAGACACGCAGCCAGGGCAAAGACAACATCGAGCGCAACGATTTGGGGAAGTATGAGCGAAATCTGCATCGTCACTCACCCGCCCTCGGCATCAAGACGATCATGCGCAGCTGACCGGACTCGCCCTCAAGGCGGTATGCCACGTTGCGCCCTTGCAAAGCGCTTTCGAGCTCTTGCGCAGCGGGCGTCTGCGAAAGATCTTCATCATCGTTGGAAAAAAGTGTGGCGCGCAGCTCGACGCTGCATCGGTCATGGTCGCCCAAGTGATACATAAGTGCCGGATGATCGGTGGCGTAGGCAAAAAACGCAAAGTCATACACGCAGTCGTACAGCGCGCTTACCGTACTGGCGTGCATCGGGCGCCGTATGGCAATAATCGAGGCGCAATCGACATCGATCGTGCGCAGGTCGCTTGCGAGCTCGTTGGCAATGAGCTGAATGCGGTCGCGGTCAAAACCGCTCTCCCCGTGCCGTGCCAACGTGAGCGACCCCTTCCGTTTGCAATAGGCAACGAGCATCTTGGCGCGCTGCAGCATGCGGTAACGCTCGCGCGAAGATTCCTCGTCAGTCAACGGCGGCAGCGAGCTCAACAAGTCGTACATCTCTTCGAGCGCGCGGGCAAGCGCCTGGTCCACGTCTTGGACTAGCAAGGTCTCGGCCTCTTGATCTGCCAAATGTGTCTTAAGGTCGTAGTCGGCGGCAAGCAGCTCGTTTTGGCGTTGCAGCTCCATGCGACGATGTGCCAGTTCGCGATTGAGCTCGTTGAGCTCCGATACGTCTTGGGCAAGCAGGGCCGATCCCCCCAGCAGCGGAAAAGCACGATACATCACATCGGGATCGGACGCCACGGTAAAGGCATGGGCGCGGGCGTGCTCCTGGTTCCGCAACTCCTCGCGCACGCCTACCGGCATTGGCTTTGACACCGGCGTGGCATAGACCTCCTGCAGGTCGCGCGTTAGAACTTTGAGGTCAAGCGGCAAGGTGTCGAAGATGCCGGCGATATCGTGGTACGACGGAATGACACCGCAATCGAGACAGATTTCCATCGCCACCACGCACAGGATGCAATAGACGAGCGAAAAGTTGAGCCTCCATGCCCAGGGCACGCGCAGAGCATATGAGATGCCAAAGAATGCGCCGCCCAGCAGCACGAGCGCCGCCATGCCCGAGAAACGTTGGATGCGAAAGGACGAGGACCGACCAACCAGGATAAAAAAGGCCACGAAGTTAAAGGCCGTCCACACGAGGAAGGCGAAATAACCCCGGCCGTACGTGTAATCGTTGCTCCAGGTGTCGCTTGTACGGTCAAAGCGGAAGACCTGCTGGTGAAAATCGTTGGTGAGCACAAATCCGATAAGCAGGATGGCCACAATCCACAGCGCAGCACGGTAGCGGCGACCCAGGCGGCGTTGCTCCAGGCCCGCAAGGCGCAGGCCGCAGAGCTGGTAGAGCAGCGGAATGAGCGTCATGGGCACGTAGTACAGGTACCACAGCAAGGTGGCATAGAACGGCGTGAACGACTTGTACTTGAGAATGACCTCGATCATCCACAGGGCACAGATGGTGGCGATGGCAACAAGGCGGCGGCGCAACACATAGTCCAAACAACGCAGATAGACCAACACGCCCCAAATCGAAAATACAATTGCGGCGACAAGCAGCGGGAGAGGGCTCGAATGGGTGAGCCCATCCACGACCTCTTCGGACACCTCGCTATAGGCGGGCACGGCGTTAGAAAGTTTGGGGTCGAAGGCGAACAGCACCGGCAAGATCGCCAAAAGCATGAGGAACAGCGCGGTGATGGCGCCGGCGATAGCAAAGACGCGGTGACGGTACACCTGATGCGTTATGCCAACAAGGAATCGCGGCATGGCGAAGAGCCTGCCGCCCCTGGGATCCGCAACCGGAGCGGTCCGGGCGGCCGCGTGGCCGATATGTCGCTCGCGGGTACTCATAGTCCCTTTAGTGTACCGACAGGCGGGCCCAAAAGCGGGCCGCATGTCCCAAAATCCGCAGACGGCAAGGCGCCCGGCGAGCAATAACTACTCGCCGGGCGCCTTGGTTAGAAGGCTATGAAGTTGAGTATCTCAGCTTCCTTAGGACAGGTCCTCACCATTAGAAGCAATAACCTTCTTGTACCAGTCGAAGCTCTTCTTTTTGGAACGCTTGAGGGTACCGTTGCCGGCGTCGTCGCGGTCCACATAGATAAAGCCGTAGCGCTTGGACATCTCACCCGTGCCGGCAGACACCAGGTCGATCGGGCCCCAGGTGGTGTAGCCCAGCAGGTCAACGCCGTCCTCGGTCACCGCATCGCGCATCGCGGCGATATGCTGGCGCAGGTAGTCGATACGGTAGTCGTCGTTGATGGAGCCATCCTCCTCGACAACATCCTTGGCGCCCAGACCGTTCTCGACCACAAACAGCGGCTTCTGATAACGGTCGTACAGGTCGTTGAGGGTGATGCGGAAGCCCAGCGGATCGATGGCCCAGCCCCACTGGCTCTCCTGCAGATAGGGGTTCTTGGCGCCGGCGAAGGCGTTACCCTGGGTGCGCTCGACATCGGGGTTATCGGCACCGGCAGAGCAGCGGGTGCTGTAATAGCTAAAGCTGATGAAGTCGACGGTGTTAGCGGCCAGGATCTCGCGGTCCTCGTCCGTCATGCCCACATCGATGCCTAGACGCTCAAGCTTCTTGACGGCATATGCCGGGTAGTAGCCGCGGCTCTGGACGTCGACGAAGAAGTAGTTGTCCTGGTTATCGAGCTGCGCCTGGCGCACGTCGCCCGGACGGCAGCTGTAGGGGTAGTAGCTACCCGCGGCGAGCATGCAGCCGATCTTGATCTCGGGGTCGATCTCGTGGGCGATCTTGGTTGCCCAAGCGCTGGCGACGAGCTCGTTGTGGGCGGCCAGGTACTCGACGGCCTTCTTGTTCTCGCCCTCCTCAAAGACCAGACCGGCACCCATAAACGGCAGGTGCAAGATCATATTGATCTCGTTGAAGGTGAGCCAGTACTTCACCAGCCCCTTGTAGCGGGTAAAGATCGTGGTCGCGAGGTTCTTGTAGAAGTCGATGAGCTTGCGGTTGCGCCAGCCGCCGTACTCCTTGATGAGGTGAATCGGGCAATCGAAGTGTGTGATGGTCACGAGCGGTTCGATGCCGTGCGCCTGACACTCGCGGAATACGTCCTCGTAGAAGGCCAGGCCAGCCTCGTTGGGCTCGGTCTCGTCGCCGTTGGGGAAAATGCGGGTCCAAGCCAGGCTCATACGGAAGGTCTTAAAGCCCATCTCGGCAAAGAGAGCGATGTCCTCTTTGTAGTGGTGATAGAAATCGATGCCGGTCTGCGCGGGATAGTAATAGCCGTCCTCGAAGTCGAGCATTTTACGCTGGCCGGAGACCACCGCATAGCGCTCGGGGCCGTGCGGAGCCACGTCCACGTTGGCCAGGCCGCGGCCGTCCACGTCGTAGGCACCCTCGCACTGGTTGGCAGCCGTTGCGCCGCCCCACAGGAAGTCATTACGGAAAGCCATGTATCAATCCTTTCGCACGCTGTTCTCATAGGCTCAGTATCCCTGCAAACAACGCGTCGCTCAACGGCAGTGGCACAGGCCGATACTTCTTTTCGCGCGCAGGCGCCCGGCAGCCACCCCACCTGACACTTTTTGATACCCGCCTGCCCAAGCCGCCACAAAGGGGACAGGCACCTTCGTGGCGGTTTGGGCCCGTTTTGTCTCGATCTGTAACAGGTAGGCCGCCAAAACCGGGCCAGGTGTTACAGATTGAGATTGTTCGGCCAGTCCCTTGCAGTTTGTCTAAATCTGTAACAGGTAGAGACGATTTAGCCCGCTAGATGTTACAGATCGAGACAGAAGATTCTAGTCGCAGGCGATGTCGAGGTTTTTGCCGATGAGACCTACGTAGCCGCCTTCGCTCAGCAACTCATTTGACTGAATAGGAAAAAAAGGAAAAAATAGGAAAAAAAGGAAAGGAGACTTATGACTGAAACCATCTTCTCCCCCTCATTTGGAAATCGCCCGTCCTATCTGGTGGGACGCGGGAGCGTGATTTCGACATTCATCTCCGGCCTTGAGCAGGAGCCGGGCAATCGAGACCGAGCCATACTCATGCTCGGCCAGCGAGGCAGCGGCAAAACGGTTCTGTTGTGGGAACTTGCCGATCGCGCCCGCAAGCTCGGCTTTGTTGTCGCCACGCCCACCGTAGCCTCCGAGGATATGCTCGAGCGCATTATTGAGAAAATCCAGGAAGCGGGCGAGCCTTACGCCAACAAGCATCGTCTCCCCAAACTTACAGGTGGCAGTTTGAGCGTCTTCGGTTTCTCAGCCGGCCTCGAGTTTACGCGCGACGTACAGGAAACTAAGAGTTTCCAGTTCAAACTCACGCAGTTGGCACGCAAGTTAACCGAGCAGGGACACGGCATCCTCATCCTCATCGACGAGCTCCAGGCAAATTCACCCGAGATTAGACAGCTCGTCACCGCCTATCAAGAGCTGGTCGGCGAGGGACTCAACGTCGCGCTCGTCATGGCGGGCCTCCCGGGAGCAGTCTCCGCGACACTCAACGACCGCGTACTGACATTTCTCAACCGCGCACGCAAAGTCACGCTCGAACCGCTTTCAGTCGGAGATGTCGATGCCTATTATCAGCGGGCTTTCGAAGAGCTCGACCTTGATATTCCAGGCGATCTTCGCCTCCGTGCCGCTCGTGCAACCCAAGGATCGCCCTATATGCTGCAGCTCATCGGCTACAACATCGCCAATCGCTGCCAGGCAGGAGAATACGTAACGCCAGAGCAAGTCGACGGAGCTATCGAAGCGTCAAAGGCCGATTTCGAAAACGATGTTTGTGAAACGACGCTCGCCGCGCTATCGGACCAAGACGTCGCGTTTCTCGACGCAATGACTGATGACAAAGACGGCGTGTCGCGCATCTCCAATGTGGCCGAGCGCATGTCAGTCACACCCGACTATGCGCAAAAGTATCGCCGACGCCTCATCGACGCCGGCGTTATCGAACAGGCACGCCGCGGTTACGTGCGTTTCGCTGTTCCATATATGGCTGACTATCTGCGCAGCCAGCTCTAGACAGCCACCACAATGGGGACAGGCACCTTTGTGGTGGCTAGGGGGGCGGTATGTCTCGATCTGTAACAGGTAGAGACGATTTAGCCCGCTAGATGTTACAGATCGAGACAGAAGATTCTAGTCGCAGGCGATGTCGAGGTTTTTGCCGATGAGACCTACGTAGCCGCCTTCGGCTGCCTTGGGGCTGTCAGCATGGCAGAGAACCCACTTGTCGGCCTTCCAGTAGCAGTAGCTGTCGCCGGCAGCAGGCATATCGGCCGCAGCCTCGGGACGCGGACCGTTGGTGCCGGCGGGCAGCGCCACCATCACCTGGAAGCCACCGTCGTCGACCATGCACGGCGTGTAGTGGAGCGTGGTGTTGAAAACCTCGACAACCTTGCCCGCCGGCACGCGAAACGCCTTGACGCACGCGGTGTCGAGCTTGCCGCCCTCGATCTCCCAGCGATGCGCCACGAGCAGGATAAAGTCGCGTGCACCCAGGTTGAACTCGCTGGCACGGTGGTACTCCAGGCAGTTGAGACGCGTGTTGTGGCCATTGCACCAGCCGAGCTGGAAGGGGCGGCCGCCAAACATGAGAAAGCCAAGCTTGTCGGCATCCATGACACCCTCGAGCTCCGGCGCGCTCGCTACGTACTTACTGCCCTCGGGGATGGGCGTAGCGGAGAGCGCCTCGACGAGTGGGGCGGTCAGGCCGGACGGGACGTCGTCCCACACGCGGCCATAGGACTTGAACTCGGGATCGTTGACAGAATAGATATGCATGTTCGCTCCTGTTCGTAAATGTGACTATACGAACATTCTAGAACAAACATGAGCGATTTTGAACGCTCGTCCAGGCCACTCAACAAAAAGGCGCCCCCGCATAAGCGAAGGCGCCCAATGTGCGTGTTTTGGGCGATAAGCCCTTACGCCTGCTGATAGTGCAGGTGCTTCTCGTCGATATCGGCCAGGTCGCGGTCGAGGTAGCGGCGCGCGAGCCAGTTTGCCATGGGAAGGTTCTGGTCCAGGTAGTTGCCGCACTCCTCGGGAGCGGCTCCGGGGACATCGCCCTCAAAGTCGGCGACAAACTCAAACAACTCACGCACGAGCGGCAGGATCTCCTCGCTCGTCACCTCACCAAAAACGACCAGGTAAAAGCCCGTGCGGCAGCCCATGGGGCCAAAGTAGACAATGCGGCTCGACCACTCGGCATGGTTGCGAAGGAATGTCGCGCCTAGGTGCTCGATGGTGTGGCACTCTGCCGTGTTCATGACCGGCTCCTTGTTGGGCGTGGTCAGGCGCAGGTCAAAGGTGGTAACGACAGCGGCGGTCGCCGGATCGCGGTCGATGCGGCTCACGTACACGCCGGGCTCAAGCTGCAAATGGTCAACGGAAAAGCTCGCGATGCGCTCCATGGCAGATCCTCTCGATAGTCAATTTGGGACGGGGCTCTTTTAGCTGGTTCGAATGGTCGCACCAATCATACCAGTCAAAAAAGCCCCGTCCCAAATGAGCTGCCCGAGACGGGGATCAATGAGTTTTTAATCCCGTCCCAAAAAAATCATGCTAGGCAGTGTACGAAATGGTCGCGTCGACGGCTTTGCCGCCCTGCGGCCCGGCGTTGCCTTTGCCTAGATCTCACGCACGCTCTGACGATCGACAAAATAGGTCGATACGGCTGTCTTGCAGGTATAGCTCTTGGGATTGCGGATGTTGCCCACCAGGCGGCGCACCGCGATCTCGCCCACCTCGTGCTTGGGAACGTGCACCGTGGTGAGCGGCGGGTTGGAGAAGGCGCCCAAAGACAGATCGTCAAAGCCGATGATCGAGACATCCTCGGGCACGCGTATGCCGTGCTCGTTGAGCGCGCGCATGGCACCCACGGCGAGCACGTCGTTTTCGGCAAAGAAAGCCGTCGGCAGGTCGTCGCGCGAGACGCTGTCGAGCCATGCGCCCATGTCGCGATAGGCGCCCTCGAGCGTGGTGCCCAGCGTAACGCGCCATGTCGGGTTGGCCTCAAGGTCTGCGTCCTCAAGCGCTTGGCGATAGCCGCGCTCGCGATCCTTAAAGTTGCGGATGCGAAGGTCGCCTGCCAGATAGCCGATCTGCCTGTGACCTTTCTCGATGAGGTGATCCACGGCGCGCAGCACCGAGTCGGTGTTGGCAATGACCACGGCATCGAAGTACTGACGATCGCTCCAGCCATCGAGCACGATCAGGTGGGCGGCAGCGTTGGCAAACAGGGCGTAGTCTTCCTCACCCAGCTCGGTACCCATCAGCACGATAGCGGCGGACGGATCGGCGATCAGGCCCTCGACCTGCGGACGCACGGCGTCCAAGTCGCTAAAGTCGAGCGAGACAAAGCTCGTGCTCATGCCGTGACGACGCGCCTGGCGCTCCACGCCCTCGATGACCGCGGGATGGAAGGTGCTCTCGTCCAAGATAGCGCCCGTCTTGCGCGCGAGCACAAACTGAATGCTCTCGAGCTGCGTCGACTGCTGATAGCCAAGCGATTGCGCGCACTCCAGGATGACCTTGGCGGTCTCTTCACTCACGCTGCGCTTGCGGTTGAGCGCGTTGGACACGGTCGCAGGCGAAAAACCGGTGATGCGGCTGATCTCGCGAACACTTGCTTTGGCCATTGTTCCCCCTAGCAACGGCCGTGGCGGAGCATCACAACTTGATGACTCGACAACTAAACGACCGCAAATTCAATCTAAACAGAATAGTAAATGTTTATGAGCTAGTTTAGCCTGTTGTCAAGCGAAGTGGCACGACTATTCCCCCAACGGGCGCATTTACTCGGTAGCTAAAAAAGCCCCGTCCCAAATTGACTACATGGGGCGGGGCACGGAAATCATTTAGCCAAGGATACGAGCCATGCGCGTCTTGAACTCGGACAGGAAGCGCGGGGCATCCACGGTCAGCGCCACAAGCGCGCTCTTGTCCGGATCGGACAGGCGATGCTCGTCGCAAATGGTGCGGCCGCGATACTCGCCCAGCAGATCAACACGCAGATTGCAGCCGAGCGCACCCACGAGCGTGGGGTCGATCGCCACGGCGACGGCCAGCGGATCGTGCAGCGCACAACCACCCAGGTAGGGTGCGTTCATCTCGTACGAGCCAATGTAGTGCTCGACCATGCTCGCAAACGCACAGCCCGCCATGGTGCCCGAGCCCGTCCATCCGGCAATGTCGCGACGCGTGAGCACCACGCGATGCGTCACGTCCAGGCCCACCATAGTGAGCTTGCGGCCCGAGCGCAGCACAGCATCGGCCGCCTCGGGATCGCTTGCCATGTTGGCCTCGGCACCCGCGCTCACGTTGCCGGGCACGGTCAGGGCGCCGCCCATCACCACCACGCGGCCGATAGACATCACCGCCGTCGCATCGCGCTCCAGGGCAAGCGCCAGGTTGGAGAGCGGGCCGGTCGCTACGTAGACCAGATCGGGACCATAGGTGCGCGCGGCATCGATTAGATAATCGACTGCAGCGTTGCCGTCGGCCGACGTCGCCCCCACCGGCTCGTAGGGCGACGCGGGCACGCTCGCGCCGCCGATGCCATTCTTGCCGTGAATGAGTACGGTGGACGCCGGCGGCGTATAGGGCTCAGTCGCCTGCAGAGGACGGTCGGCACCCAGGTACACCGGCACCTCGGGACGGCCCAACAGGTCAAGCACCGCCAGGCAGTTGCGCGCCGACTGGTCGACGCGCACGTTGCCAAAACACGTGGTAATGCCCACGAGCTCAACCTCGGGGCTCGCGATGGCATAGGCAAGCGCCATCGCATCGTCCACACCCATATCCAGATCAAGGATCAGCTTCTTGGTTGCCATTGTTCTACTCCGCTTCTCCGTCTTGTACTAAATCGTCTAAATCAAACACGCGCTCAACTTCGGCACGCGTGGGAATCGACTGCTGCGCGCCCAGGCGCGACACCGTCACTGCCGAGGCGCGAGCACCCGCGGCCATGCACTCAAAGAGTGGCAGGCCCTCCAGACGAGCCGCAGCAAGCGCACCGATAAATGTATCGCC
This sequence comes from Collinsella sp. SGI.033, assembly GCF_050315135.1. Lineage (NCBI taxonomy): Bacteria > Bacillati > Actinomycetota > Coriobacteriia > Coriobacteriales > Coriobacteriaceae > Collinsella > Collinsella sp. SGI.033. The sequence goes on along the minus strand of NZ_JBNPOK010000003.1, from coordinate 39,010 downwards.
CGCGGCCGTCGTATCGACCACCGTGCTCGAAAGCGCCGGCATGCGCAGCAGCTCGCCGTCGTCGCCGAGCGTAACCGAGCCGGCGCCGCCCAGCGTGATGACCGCGGCGCCGGCACCCTTGGCGAGCAAGGCATTGAGCGCCGCGACGCAGCTCGCATCGTCTGCAGGCAAGATGCCCGTCAGTACCTGGCACTCAGTCTCGTTGGGACAGACCAGGTCGACTGCAGGCCAGACCTCCGCAGGCACTTCGCAGGCAGGCGCTGGATTAAAGACCGTATAGAACCCCAGCTCGTGAGCGCAAACAAGCGCCTCGACAGTCGCCACAAGGTCACATTCGCCCTGGGCGATAAAGACGCTTCCGGCAGCCGGGGCAATCTCGCTGGCGTTACTATCGAGCTCATCGGCCACCAGACGCCTCAGCGCTCGGGCAACGTCCTCGCCCGCAAGTGCATGGTTGGCGCCCGGCGACAGCACGATGCGGTTATCGCCCTCACAGCGAATGATGGTCGCCGTTCCCGTCTCCACGTCGTCGCGGCGCGCCACAAAGTCACAGTCCACGCCAGCATCTTGGAGCCCCGCCACGAGCGACGAGCCAAACGCGTCGCGGCCGACCGCGCCGATCATGCGCGTGCGCGCACCCATGCGCGCAGCTGCTACGGCCTGGTTGGCGCCTTTGCCGCCGGCGTTGGTGATAAACCCGCTGCCGCCGACGGTCTCGCCCGCACGCGGCATGCGCTCGCACGCCACCGAAAGGTCCATGTTCATGCTGCCAAACACCGCAACGATGCCGCAATCTGCCATGAAAACCTCCCCGTCCGCGGGCTCTGCACCCGCTGTCGGCCGTCAATCGTGCGCTCTCGCACTTCTATAACTTTAGTTCACTTTGATGTGGACGCGCACTTGAGCTTACGCCAGCAGCAAGCATTCACAGGAGTAGGCGGCTACAATGAAAGCGTGCTGATTATTCTCGTCATTGGATGATGTTTTATGGAACAATTCCCGCGATCGAGCTCGCGCAGCTCACGCCATGCGAGCGATCAACAAGCGCCGCACGAACGTTCGCGCACTAACCGCCAAACCACCGAGCCGCGCCGCGCTGCAGGCTCCCATCGCTCGCCCGCCAACAAGGGCGCCCGCACCGACAGCGCCGCAAAAGAACAGGCGCCCACGCGTCCCAAATCTCGCTACATCCCCGCCCTCGACGGCCTTCGCACGCTCGCCGTTGTCGCGGTGGTGCTCTATCACCTCAACCTCACGTGGGCACAGGGCGGCCTGCTCGGCGTCACGATCTTCTTTGTGCTCTCGGGATACTTGATCACGCGCCTGCTCCTCAACGAAATCGCAAAGACCGGTCGTATCGATCTCAAGAGCTTCTGGATCCGCCGCATCCGTCGCCTGTTCCCCGCCGTGGTAACCGTCGTGGTGGTGACCTGCGCACTGTGCACTGTCTTTAACCATGTGATGCTCACCAAGATGCGCCCCGACATCCTGCCGTCGCTGCTGTTCTTTAATAACTGGTGGCAGATCATGCAGGACGTTTCGTACTTTAACGCCTTGGGCGACCCCTCGCCGCTCACGCACTTTTGGTCGCTTGCCATCGAGGAACAGTTCTATCTTATTTGGCCGCCGCTGCTGCTCGCCATGGTGTCGGTGCACATGAGCAAGCCCAACACGCGCCGCGTGGTTCTGGGCCTCGCCGCCGTCTCCGCCGTCGCCATGATGGTGCTCTACAACCCCGCCACCGACCCCAGCCGCGTGTACTACGGCACCGACACCCGCGTGTTCTCGTTGCTGCTGGGCGCCTGGATGGCCTTTATCCCCGACCGCGACCTGGCGCCTGCGCGCCTTGTCCGCCATCTGGGGCTCGACCGACTGGCCGGCGCCGCCAAGCACGGCAAGTCAAAGAGCGACACCGCCGAGGCCGCCACGACAAAGCCAAGTGAGCTCGCACGCTTTTGGTCCTCCCCCGCATCCATCGATTTGATGGGCGTCGTTGGCCTGGTCGGACTCGCCGCCATGGTCGCGCTCACCAACGGCTATACCGCGTTTCAGTATCGCGGAGGCACGCTGCTGTGCTCCATCCTCACACTGATGGTTATCGCGGCATGCGTGCAGCCCCAGGGCATGGTCGCACGGGCCTTGGCCGCCGAGCCGCTCGTATGGATCGGCAAGCGCTCCTACAGCATCTACCTGTGGCATTATCCGCTGCTGCTGCTTATGAACCCGGTCGCCAACATTAACGACACGCCCTGGTGGCACTACATTTTGCAGGTGTTGTTGGTGGTCGCCGTGGCCGAGTGCTCCTATCGCTTTATCGAAACGCCGTTTAGGAAGGGCGCTTTTGGGCGCACTGTTTCCGAGCTCCGCGACGGCACCACCACGCCCGCCGGCTGGGTGCGCGCACATGTCCCCACCTGCGCCGTTTGCGCCGTCGTGCTTGTTGTGGCGCTGGGCGGCCTGGTCTTTGTGCCCGACACATCCGCGCTGAGCGGCGAGGGCGCCGAAATCCTAAACAAGGAGGCCAAAAATGCAAAGCCTCAAGATCAGCAGGCGGCCGACGACTCCGACAAAGACGACGACGGCTTCCCCGACGGAGCCTACGACCTGCTAATGATTGGCGACTCCGTGTCCCTGCGCGCCGTCGATGCCTTTGACGGCGTGTTCCCGCACAGCCACATCGATGCCGAAAAGGGCCGCCAGTTTGACGCAGGCCGCGCGACATTTGAGGGCTATATCCAGCAGAACCTTGCCGGCAAGATCGTGGTCTTTGCCCTGGGCACCAACGGTTTGGTAACGGACGCCCAGGTCGACGCGATTATGGCCGACGCCGGTGATCAGCGTATTGTCGTGTTTGTAAACACGCGTAGCCCGCAGCCGTGGGTCGGGTCCACGAACCAAGCCATTGCCAACGCCGCCAAGCGCTATAAAAACGTGCGTGTTATCGACTGGTACGGATACAGCACAAATCGCAACGACCTGTTCGATGGCGACGGCACGCACCTGTCGACTACCGGCGTGACCGAGTACCTTAAGCTCATCCACGATGCCGTCAAGAAGGACCTACCCGTGCACCCCGAGGACCACGTTAACGATCCGCAGCCGGCGGCTGTCAAATCCGCTGCCGAGGCACTCGTCAACGCCCTCGCCTACAAACCGCACAAGCTAGGCACCGACAAGTAACGCACAGCCAAATCTGCTTACAATCCGGCACTTGGGACCACTTCCGCGACTTACAAAGCCGCCTCTGGGCTGTTAATTCGCCCCAGAGGCGGCTTTATAGCTGCACATCGGTTATAACTAGCGCCCTATAGCAGACAAAAACAGGCCGCAGCCCATGGCGGCGGCCTGTTTAGAGTCCAAGAGAGGTGCTACGCGCTGTAGCCCATCGCTTGCAGAACAAACATGACGACCGTCAGCACCGTAATAACGCCGATAGTCGCCCAAGTGAGCACATTCCACACACGGCCGTTGCGGTTGACGCCCATAATGTGTCGATCGGCGGCAATAACCACCTGGAACACCAGAACCACGGGCAGCAACACGCCGTTGATGACCTGCGAGGTCATCATAATCTGGAACAGGTCGACGCCGGGCATGAGCACCAGCACGGCAGAAATGCCAATGATTGCCGTAATGATGCCGCGATAGACCGGGGCCTCGTCCCAGCTGCGATCGGCACCGCGTTCCCAGCCAAACGCCTCGCAGATAGCGCTGGACGTAACGCCCGGCAGCACACAGGCGGCCAAGAAGCTCGCCGCGACCAGGCCCGAGGCAAACAGCACCGTGGACCACTGGCCCGCAATGGGCTCCAGCGCGCGGGCAGCGTCTGCAGCATCGCTAATCTGAATGCCCGCGGGGAACAATACCGTACCGGTCGTGATGATAATAAAACCGGCAATGACATCGGCGGCAATCGAGCCGCTCACGGTATCGATGCGCTGCAACACGATATCGTCCTCGCCCGCATTCTTATCGACCACGTTGTTCTGTGCCAAGAAAATCATCCAGGGCGCGATGGTGGTACCGATCGTCGCGACCACAAGCGACACGTAGCTGGGGTCATTTTGAATGTTGGGTACAACCAGATCGACCGCCACCTCGCCCCAACTGGGACCAGCCATAATTGCAGCGACAATGTAGGTCACAAACACACAGCTCACCAGTAACAGAATCTTCTCGATGCGCTGGAAGCTACCCGACATGGTAAGCATCCAAACCATCAGCGCCACAAGCGGCACCGAGATGCTCGCCGGCACGCCAAAGAGGGCAAGGCCGCTCGCGATACCCGCAAACTCCGAAATGGTCACGGCTGTGTTGGCAATCAGCAGCGCCGCCATGGCCAGCACGCTCTTGCGCACGCCAAAGCGCTCGCGAATGAGCGAGGCCAGGCCCTTGCCCGTCACGCAGCCGCAACGCGCCGCGGTCTCCTGCGTCACGATGAGCAGCACGGTCATGACGGGAAGCATCCAGAGCATCTTGTAACCATAGCTGGCACCGGCGCTGGAATACGTGGCGATGCCGCCGGCGTCATTGCCCGAAAGCGCCGCCAGAAGGCCAGGACCCATGGCACCAAAGATGGCCGCGATGGTCAGCTTTTGCTTGGTGCCCTGCTTTTGCTTGCTATTTTGCACGCGACCACCTAACCCATGACCGACATGGTGTGCAGCACCGCAGCGGCACAGTACGCCACGCACGAGATCATGACGGCAATGACGTTCATGGCGGTACCCGACGTATTGAGGTCGTGCTCGTCGCGCCAGAACAGCACCATCAGGTAAATCACAGCGCTCATGTTGCCAATCAGGCAGACGATGGCCGCGATGTTAAAGCAGCCGGTAAAGAGCTGCTCCTCAAGCATGGGCGCGTCGGGGAACGCCGTGGTGCGCACCAGCTGAGCGCACAGGTAGGTCACGAGCGACAGGATCAGGCCCATGCCCGTGCTCTGGAAGAAGAATCCCAGATACGGCTTGGGTTCATCGTCATGGCCGTCGTACTCCAGGAAGTAGTTCTTGACGAACGACACCATACGCGAGGCAGCCAGCAGCACGAGCGGCATGGCGCACATGGGGAACACCACCAGATGTGCGGAGCCCAGCGCCGTCCCCAGCACTGCCGCCATGATGCACGAGGCAATGCCCCACACGACAACCCAGTACTGGCGATGCACAAACCAGCTGAGCACATTCGTCGAGTCGTCGGACGCGCTATCGCCCGAGCCGACGCCTGCGATCTGCAGGTCCTCCTGGTACTCCTCGGCGATAACGTCCATGGCGTCGTCGAAGGTCACAATGCCCAAGATGTGGCGGTTCTCATCGCAGACGGGGATGGCGACCAGGTCGTACTTGGTCATCTCGTCCGTTACGTCTTCCTGGTCCTCGTCGGGCGACACATAAACCAGGTCGCGGTAGGCCAGCTGGCCCAGCGTGGCGTCGCGGTCGGCCACGATCAGCGTGCGCAGCGAGAGCACGCCGGTCAGCATACCGCTCGGGTCCTCGGTATAGACGTAGTAGACGCTTTCGAAATCCTCGTCGAGCTTGCGGATCGCCTCGATGGCGTCACCGACCGTCGCCGTGGCAGGCAGGGAGACAAACTCCGAGGTCATAATGCGGCCGGCAGTGTTTTCCTCATAGCCCAGCAGGTTACGAATCGCCTTCTCCTCCTGAACGCCCATCAGGCGCAGGAGCTTCTCGGCCTTCTCGTAATCGAGCTCGTCGATCAGGTCGGCGGCGTCGTCCGGGTCCATCATGGCCAGCATCGACGACGCATCCGTGTCGGACAGGCCCTCGAGCATCTCGGTCATGAGCTCGTCGTCATCGAACTCCGAGATGGCCTCGGCGGCCTGGGCGGTGTCGAGCTGCGCGAACACCTGCGCGCGCAGGCGAGGATCGAGCTGCTCGATAATGTCGGCAATGTCGGCAGGATGCAGCTCGCCGAGCGTCTTATGCGACACCGACAGCTGGATGTTCTTAGTCGAGCGATCGAGCAGGTCCATGTAGGACCAGGCGATGATGTCCTCGCCGAGCGGTTTGCCCAGGTGCTTCATAAAGCCCTCGACGACATGTTCAAGAGCGGGGCTGATTGCGCGCAGCAGACCGCGGGCACCGACTTCGGCACCCAGCAGGCGCAGCTGATTTTCGCCTGACATGGAAAACTTGATGTCGTTTACGCGCACGACCTTCATGCCCTGCGTGTCGACGATTTGTTTGTTGAGCACGTCGCGCGCGAGCAAAAGTTCGGTCGGCTGCAGGTACGAAAAACGGATTTCGGTAGCCGACGTCTTAAGGTATACGCCCGTCTCGTCGATACGGTCGACCCATTTTCGCCAGCTGATCATAAACGGCGTCTTGCCGGGACCGCGGAACGCGAGCGACGTCACGTGCGGAAAAACTTCGCCGGTAGCAATGCCAAAATCGTTCACAACGCCGAGCTTTTCGCCATCGACGTCCAAGACCGGCAGCTTGAGCATCTCACTCAGATAATTCACTGGTGCTCCCCATCATTATTCCCTCGGACCGTGGCCATGCCGGCGCGCCATCCGTGGACTTTTAGATATGTATACGCATGCGCGGGCGGCACACCGCTCGGCGCTCACACCCCGTGCATGCGCAAGAAGCACCTGCAAGGGGTCATCGACTGTATGGTCGAGGTTTGGATTTCACCTGCAACCTTTCTCTTGACCCTTGTTATCCGCAGTAACTATAGCATCAGCATCGCGCCGTGACGCCAAATTTATGCTCCAAACATCGCAGGCATACCAAACGCTGACGCATCCGTGACATAGTCGTTTAAGAACGTCCCCCATGACTAGTCTGTGGTGTCGTTATCTTCGGCGAGCTGGGGAAACACGGCGTTCTTGGGCATAGAAGTCTTCGTTAGCGAGGTGAGTTTTTTGCTCAGCGACGTATCCGTCTTAACCAAATCACTCAGCGTCACGATCTTGTAGCCCTTGGCGACAAGGCCATCGATGATCTGCGGCAGCGCTTCGAGCGTCTGTTCGGAGCACTCGTCGCTATCGGTGAACAAAACAATGTTGCCCGGAGTCACCGATTCGAGCACGGTCGAAACCTGTTCGTCGGCGCCGTTGAGCAGCCAGTCGCCCGAATCGATATTCCACGAGACCACGGCAGACACCAGGTCCATCGCATCGATCCAGTTTTGCTCGTCAAACGCGGCGTAGGGAGCACGCAGCAACATCGTCTCGACGCCGGTCGCCGACTTAATCGCCTCGGTGCCCTTCGTGATCTGCTTGCGCACCGCCTCGCGATCCTCGCCCTTGAGCGAATCATCGCTGTAGCTGTTGGAGCCGATCTCGCATCCGGCATCGACAATCGCTTTGGCAGTAGCGGGCGAGGCTTCCGCAGCATCGCCCGAAAGGAAGAACGTCGCCGTGACGCCCTTTTCCTTGAGCACCTGCAAGACCTGCTTGGTCGCGCCGCTCGGACCCTCGTCAAATGTCAGGGCCACGTACTTTTCGTTGCCCTTGGGCGCTACGCTCGCGCACTCGACTACACAGTCGGTGGCGGGCACGACCTCGCCGCGGTCCTGCGTCTTGCCCGACTGCTCGCCGACCCATACCTCGGAGCGGCCCCGAACGCCCCAGGTTTTAACGTATTCGATAGCGCCCGTGCCCTCGACCTTCAACTTGGGCTCAATGGTCGTGACCTGGACCTCGTGCTTCTCGTACGTGTCGCGGCCGTCTTTGACCGTCACTTTCTCGCCGCCCGTTAGCTCGCGGCTATTCCACTTGCCCTGCTTCACCCGTTTGCCGTCCACCTTCACCGACAGCTTTTCGCCGCCACGGCGGGTAAGCACGCTATCGTCGACAGCCAACAAGTCGCCGGCATCGTAGGTGTCGGTCAGGCCTTGATCATCGATAAGGTTCTGCAACGTGGAGCCCACGCGCACCGAAGCCTGCTCCCCATTGAGCACAATGTCCACGCTGCGATTGACATAGCCCACGACGGCAGCGATAAACAGCACGAGCGCACAGCCGACAGCGATGAGCGCATAGGGCAGGCGGGACGGTCGGCGCGGTGAGCGCCCGTTGCCGATGCGCGCGCTGCGATCGCTAAACCCACGGCTATGGTTGAGGTACATCGCGCCGGGTTTACGGCGACGTCGACGCTGACCGCTGGGCAGCTGCCCCAGGTCGCGTCGCGCCGTCGGACGCGCACCCGAGCGCCCGTTTAAGTTAGATCCGTTTTGGCGCATGTGCCCTCCCCCATAAACACAGCGAGCCGGAGCAACATGTCTCCGGCTCGCCTCCCATCATTTGGTACGTCGCTATTTGCTAGCTTTTGACGAGCCCCCGCTCGCCTTTTGATATTCGTCCTTAAAGGCCTTGAACATACCGCGCGTCTTGCCGAGCTGCTTGCCCAGTGCGCGACTGCCCTTGTCCACGGCGGCCGATCCCTTGTCATCGAGCACCTTGGCGCCCTTCTTGACCTTATCGCCCACCACGACACTGGCCTCGGCAGCCTTGGCGGCCGCGCCGCCCGAATACCCGAGCGACTTGACCTCGTCCGAGACAATCATCGCGCCGTTCTCGTAGCCGCGCAGCATCGTCGGCGGCATCTGTGTGTCGCCCACCAGCACACTCGAGGCAGTGCCGGCGGTCACGTAGAACGTCTGCACGATACCCGAACGCGGCTTGAACTCAACGTCCGAGCAGTAGCCCACGATATCGCCCGATTCCGTGCGCACGTCCATGCCAACCCAGATGATGCAATCGTCCAGGTTGATATCGAGGCGCTTGGCCGCGGCGGCATCGTAGGTGCCCTTGACGTCGTCGACCACGACAGCACCCTCATAGACGCCGATGGCATCGAGTGCCACAAATCGATCGGGGCGCTCGATCATGCCCGCGATATCGGACTGGCGAACCATAAAGCCCACCACGCGCGTACCGCCCGGGGTAAAAACCGGAAAGTGAATCTTGCCGAGCTTTTTGGGGCTGCGCGGCGTGCCGTCCTTTTTGGTGCGCTTGTCTTCGGCAGGCTTACGATAAACCTTGACGCCAACAAAATCCCCTGCGCGCATTATGCCTCGGTCGAGGGCTCCGTGGCCTCGGTGCCGGCCTCAGTGACGTTCTCGACCACGACGTCGGCAGCGGGCGTCACGTTGCCGCCCGAGATGGCGTCGTTGAGCTGCTCGCGAAGCTGGTCCATGCGCTCGCGGGCCAGGTCGACCTTGGCGCGCAGGTCATCGGTCTTGGCGTCGACCATCGGACCAAAGTCGTTGACCGCGGCACGAGCCTCCTCGGCACCGTGCTCGTAGGTGTCGCGCATGTTGTCCCAGGCATCGTTGGCGATATCGGCGGCCATGGCACGGGTCTCGGCACCCGAGCGCGGGGCCAGAGCAACGCCGATGATAGCGCCGGCGGCAGCGCCAAAGAGCGCACCGGAGACAAAGCTGAAAGTCTTTCCCATGATCATTCCTCTCCTGCGGGCACCTCGATGCCCACCGTTTAAATGCTGTCCATTATACCCGCAGCGCAACACTTGCCGTCGCGCACATCTGCGTACGGTAAAAGCGCAGGTACATGATAGTGATAAGCGAGTGAGCCTACTCCTGCGGCATGGCAGGCATGGCCACCGTGGCCGCCGGGTCCTCGCCGGCGCCATCAACGAGCGGAAGCGCACCTTCCTGTGCGGGGCCTGCCGGAACCGTCGCCGCGCCACCGTAGACGGCAGCGGGGGCCTCGTGGCTCTCGGCGGTCGCGCCCTCGGTATCGATTGCCTCCTGCGGCTCATCGTCAAAGCTCGGGACACCCTGGGGCTCCGCGGGCTCGGACTCGACGGCTTCCTCAGCAGCTGCCTCGACGCCGGGTTCGGAATCGGCAGGAGCCTCGCCTTCGGCCCCGTCCTCGGCGTTTGCGGCGGCGATGGCCTCGTGCGGATCCTTGCCCTCGGCCTCGGCGCGCATACCCAGCACCAGGTTGCGCAGGCCCGCGACCGTGCCCTCCACGTCAGGGGCAGGCTGGTCGGCGTGCAGATAGGCCCAGTCCATCATAAAGGTCGCCGAAGACAGCGCGCCGATGGCCAGCGCGTCATCGGGGCATGAAAGCTCAACCTCAAAGACACGCTCATCGTGCTCGCTTACGCGGGTACGGCCGCACGAAATGCTGCCGGCGAGACCGGTCTCGTTCATGAGCTCCACTGTCACGTGCTCCAGCAGATGGCAAAGCTCGGTCTGGCCCATGCAGTCCTGGAATTCACGACCGGAATCGCCTAGGCACAGGTGCTTGGCAATCGCGGGCACCAGGTAATACACGCGCGCCGTGGCCTCGATGTCCTCCGAGGTCATGAGCGGCATGCCGGGGTTCACCAGCACATGCGCGCAAATCTTGTCCTCGCTGACGGTGACCTTAAGGATGTTGAACAGGCCTGCCATAACTCTCCCCTACTCTTCCTTGCCCCACTCGTCGCCGTCGTGCGGGCCCGCAGAGCCCGCGCCCGGCGCCGCCGGCTTATCTGCCGAGGACTCGGAATCCTTCTTATCGGTTTCGTCCGGAGCGATCACGCGAATAAGCGAGATGCGCTGGCCACGCATCGACTGCACCTTGAACTTGTACCCTGCAACCTCAAACACCTCTCCGATGTCGGGCACCGAGTCGCAAAGTTCCAAAATCCAGCCGGCGATGGTCTCATAATCATCGCTTTCCTCGAGCGGCCAACCAAGCTCAATCGCATCATCGCACGAAAAACGCCCATCGACGAGCCACTCACGGCGCGAAAGACGCGTGAGGTACTTGTTGTCGGGGTCGAACTCATCCTCGATCTCGCCCACGATCTCCTCGACGATGTCCTCGATGGTAATGATGCCGGCCGTGCCGCCGTACTCGTCCACGACCACCACGATCTGGTCGTGCGAAGTCTGCATCTCGGACAGCAGCGGCAGGATGTCCTTGGTGTCGGGCACAAAGGTGGCATCGCGCAAATAACCGGCGATGGGCTGGTCGCCCTCGCCGTCGAGCGAGGGCTGAATCAGGTCCTTGATGTGCGCGATGCCCGCCACGTTGTCGGGATCTTCGTGATAGACGGGGATGCGGCTAAAGCCGGTCTGGCGCATAGTGGACAGCACGTCGGCGACCGTCTCGTCGTCCTCGCACATGGTGGTGTCCACGCGCGGCACCATGACCTCGCGGGCAACGGTATCGCCCAGGTCGAAGATCTCGTGGATCATACGCTTTTCCTCGTCGAGCAGGTCGTCCTGCTCCGAGACCATGTACTTAATCTCTTCCTCCGAGACGTTTTGGCGATCGTCGGCGCTCTTGATGCGCAGGATGCGGGCCAGACCATCGGAGCAAGCACCAGTCAGCCACACGAGCGGACGGGCGATCTTTTGGAAAAACGACAGCGGCCCCACGACCTGCTTGGACACGCCTTCGGCATTGGCCAGACCAATGCGCTTGGGCACAAGCTCGCCAATCACGATGGACACGAAGGCGACCGCAACGGTGATGATGACCGGCGCCAGTCCGCGCGCGATGGCAGAGAGCGGCGCGATGCCAAAGCTCATGAGCCACGTGGCGAGCGGGTCGGACAGGCTCGTCGAGGCGACGGCGGACGAGGCAAAGCCCACGAGCGTGATGGCGACCTGGATGGTGGCGAGCAGCTGGTCGGAGTCGGCAGCCAGCTTAACGGCGCGCTCGGCGCGTTTGTCGCCTTCCTCGGCCTCGTGCTCCAGCACGGCGCGCTTTGCCGTGGTGAGCGCCATCTCGGACATAGAGAAGTAGCCGTTGATGAGGGTCAAAACGAGGGTGGTGATAAGGGAGATGGTTATGTCCATCGGGAGTTTCTCGAACCTCCAAGATTCGGGACGTTAGGTAGTAAGCGTAGATAACGGATAGGGCAGTTGCGTCCGGCGGCCGCTTGGATGGGTCCGCAGGCACAGACGTGATCGCTAGATTACGAAGAGGATCACCGCCATGAACTGGAAGATACTGCCGGCGAGCACCCACAAGTGAAACACACTGTGCAGGTAGCGCACGTTTTTAGCGATGTAGAACGGCACGCCCACGGTGTAGCACACGCCGCCGACAGCGAGCAGGGCAAGTGCCACGGGGTTGAGCAGCGACACGAGCTCGGACAGCTTAAAGACGACGAGCCAGCCCATCAGCAGGTAGACCAGGCCGCTTACCCAGTGCGGTTGACGCTCGCGCATAAAGCACTCGAGGGCGATGCCGATAATGGCGATGGCCCATACGGCAAAGAACAGCATAGGGCCGCCGTCGTTTGCGAGCGTGATGAGGCAAAACGGCGTATAGCTGCCGGCTATGAGCAGGTAGATGCAGCTGTGGTCGATGATGCGAAACACGCGCTTGGCGCGTGCGGGCTGAATCGCGTGGTAGAGCGTAGAGGCTAGGTATTCGAGGATAATGCTGACGCCATAGACAATCGCCGCGGCCATGTGAGCCGGGCCTCCGCCGCGAAGAGCGGCAAATACGATCAGGAGCACCAGGCCCGCGATGCCCAGCAGGCAACCGACACCATGGGTGACGGAGTTCATGATCTCCTCACCCACCGTGTAGTGTGGAACGGCCGCGGCCTTGGGTCGCGGCTTAGAACTGTCGCTCGAATCGGACATGCCGGTTACATCCTCCAAGTAAATAGTTCTCAACACTATATCAAAGCGTCTGGGTACGTGCGAAATTTGCACCATACGTGACCCCTTGTTTACCCATTCTTTTCTTGTTGACGCATCAACGGCGAACAATCATGGTTGATTACAGCGCTGGAGGACCGTTTTGGCTCCCGCCTTCGGAAGTATGCGGCAAAATCTGGAACTGCCGACCAGACCGCAGTTTTACCAACAATTTATCAGGGGTTTTGTTGCCAAAAAATGTCGTGTGCTCGGCTGTCTCGAAATTTGCCGCATACTTCCGGAAAGCCGCCCGTGAGCGCTGTGCTCGCGAGCGGCTTTTGCTCGAATTACGCCACAAAGGCGCTTATATTGTCCAATAGCTAGGCGCTATTTGACCTCGATAAGCTCGTACTTGCTCGTGCCCAGGCCGATCTTCTCGGCGTGCGCGATGCACGCGCGCCAGTCGGTGTCGGGATGCGTGATGCAGAAGGGGTCACGCGCCTGCTCGCCCTCCAGATGCTCGTGGTTATGCTCCATCTTGGCCGCGCTATCGGTGAGCTCGGTGTTGGGCAGCGGCTCGGACGCCATGACGGCATCGGCACAGGCCTGGTCGATGGCGACCGGGTCGAAGCTCGCGAACATGCCGATATCGTTGACGATAGGCGTATCGTTTTCGGGATGGCAATCACAGTTGGGGCTGATATCCATGGCAAGCGAGATGTGGAAGCTCGGGCGGCCGTCGACGACGGCCTTGGTGTACTCGGCGATCTTACAGTTGAGCACGTCGGCCGCGGCGTCATAGACGGGCTTGATGGCGTCCTGGTTGCACACGCCGATGCAGCGTCCGCAGCCCACGCAGCGATCGTGGTCGATGGCAGCCACGTGCACCGTGCGAGTAGCGCCGCTGGCAAGCTCGCGCTCGCGGGTGTCGTCGAACGAGATAGCGTTGTGCGCGCAGATCTTTTCGCAGGCACGGCAGCCAATGCAGTGCTCGGTCGCGACGTTCGGCTTGCCGGCGGCATGCTGCTCCATCTTGCCGGCACGGCTGCCGCCTCCCATGCCCAGGTTCTTCATGGCGCCGCCAAAACCGGCCTGCTCATGGCCCTTAAAGTGGGTGAGGCTGATCACGATATCGGCATCCATGAGTGCCTGGCCGATCTTGGCCTCGCGCACGTACTCGCCGCCCTCGACCGGGACGAGCGCCTCGTCGGTACCCTTGAGACCGTCGGCGATGATGATCTGGCAACCCGTGGCATACGGGGTAAAGCCGTTCTGATAAGCGGTATCGATGTGCTCGAGCGCGTTTTTGCGGCTACCGACATAGAGCGTGTTGCAGTCGGTGAGGAAGGGCTTGCCACCCAGCTCCTTCACGACATCCGCGACGGCGCGGGCGTAGTTGGGGCGCAAAAAGCTCAGGTTGCCCAGCTCGCCAAAGTGAATCTTGATAGCGACGAACTTGTTCTCAAAGTCGATCTGCTCAATACCGGCGCGGCGGATGAGGCGCTTGAGCTTGTCGAGCTGGCTCTCGCGAGCATGCGTACGCAAGTTGGTGAAGTACACCTTAGCGGGTGCTGCAGGTGAAGTTGCGGTCATAGATCTATCCCCTCGGTCTATATGGCGTTACAGACATAGAGGATGGTACCCGTTAAAGCGGGGTCAAAGTCAAGTACGGCGCCTAGTCATTGGGGACAGACTTATTGGGGACAGACTTAAATGACTGAAACCACTCATTGGGGACGGACTTAAATGAGTGCCTCGCCACCCGGCAGTTAGGGACGTTCCTTTCCTGCCGGCAGTTGGGGACAGTCCTTGGCAACCCTGCCGGCGAGCCGGCGAATCGACAAAGACTGCCCCCGATGACTAGTCGTTTAAGTCTGTCCCCAATGAGCACCCAATGACTAGGTAGCTAGGCGTGGGCTTTGGCGCGTGCGAGGGCTAGGCCTACGGCGGCGATGGCCGCGGCAAAGAGCACCGTGACACCGAGGTCGCAGGCGATGTCTCCCAGCACGGTGGACGTCAGGTCCGACGAGAGCGCCTTGCCGATCGCGTCGTTCACCCAAAACGTCGGTACAAAGTGCGCCACCGTCTGAACGGCCGGGCCCATCAGCGACAGCGGCATCCAGGCGCCGCCCAAAAACGTCATGAGCATGCCAAGCAGGTTGCCCACACCGTTGAGCAGCTCCTCGCGCGCGCCCAGGCTCGACAACGCAAAGCCAACGGCCAGCGGCGTACACGCCAGGGCAAACGTTGCCGCCAGCGCCAGGCATACACGACCCACGCCGACCTCGGCGACCGCGCCGGCAAAGCCCACGACGCCCATCATGCTCGACACAAACCAGATGCAGACGGCGAGCACGGCAGCGGCCGCAAACACGGCAAGCGAGCGCTGACGCTCGGAGACCGGACTGGCCTCCATGCGACGCACGCGCTCGGGCTCGTTCATGCCCGAGAACACCAGCCCCACCGATACGATGACCGACGAGATAATCGCGTACGTGCCAAAGTTGAAGTACGACTCAAGCGTGGCGGCGGCTGTCGAGTCGACCTTGACCTGCTCGATCTCGACCTCCGCGCGCTTGGCGGCGGCATGCTCGGCGGCCTTGGCGACGTCACCGTCGGAGGCAGTAGGATCAAGTGCGGCCGCAGCGCCCGCGAGCGAGATCCAGCGTGAGGCCTCGGCAGACGAAAGCGCCGCCGCCATGGTGCCGGCACCGTAGGTCACATCGAGCTTGGGCAGGGACTCCCCCGCTCTGGCGGCTGCAACGAGGTCGTCCTCAAACCCCTCCGGGATAAAGAACACGCAGTCGGCGCTGCCCTTGGCGCTGTTGCTCTTGGAGAGCGCGTCCGCAAGGTCGTAGGTGTCCTCGCCGATACCCGTGACCAGATCAAAGCGCGAGCCCAGGTGCTTGGTAAGCGCACGCGAAAGGTCGCTGTCGTCGCGGTCGACCACGATCACGTTGGTGTCGTAGGGCTCGTACTCGGTGAGCTGCGACGAGTTCCAGCTCACCGATGCCGCGATGAATACGCCCATGAGCGAGATGAACACCGTATAGATGAGCAGGTAGAACGGGTGCGCCAGTGCCATGCGAAGCGCGGTCTTAAAGGTGCTCATAGCGGCTCCTTCCAAAGATCAGCGTGGCGGCGGCAACGAACAGCAACGCCATAAGGGCCAGCGCGCCAGCGCGAACGGCAAAGGGACCCAGGTCCTCAAAGAAATACAAGCGGTTGAACATGTCGCAGATGAGCTTGACGGGATTGAGCCAACTCTCGGCCGGGCAGGCGCGGGCGACGTCGTCGGCAAGCGCCATCGCCGGCTCGCCATAAAGCCCGGCGAACAGGGCACACGTGGTGGCAAAGCCTGTGAGGATGCCCGACTTGGACGCCTTGCCGCCCTTAACGGGAAGCGTGCCCACAAAAAGGCCCAGACCCGTGGCGGCAAGCGCGGACACGGCGCCGCCCACCAGGCAGAGCCCCTCGCGCCCGCCAAAGTCGACCCCCACGACCAGGCGCACGTAGCCGATCGCGATCGTCATCGAGGCAAAGGAAACCAACCACGCGCCCACAAAGATGCCGGCCAGCGACGCCGTCTTGGAAAGGCCACCCACGCAGCGACGCGCACCAAGGCCAGACAGATTGGGCTGCAGGTCGACGACGCTCAAGGCGGCAAACTCGGCAGACATCATCGCGACCAGGCCAAAGAGCGCGTAGTAGTAGATGACCGTGCCATCGGGCGTGGCACGCGTCAGGCTCACACGGCGAGTGCCGCCCTCGAGCGACAGGGCGCGCGCAACCGCCTCCGGGTCGGCGAGCGCCGCCGGGTTGTCCTGGGCAATCTGGCGCATGAGCTCGGCATTTTGCGTATACGAGCTTGCCACCGTCTCCAGGATGCTGCGGTCGGTGAGCACCGACGTCGCACGCGAGCCGTCATAGCTCGAAAGCAACGTGAGTTTGGGCGTGCCCGCGGCATCGACCGCATAGATGCCCGCGACCTCGCCGGCCTTAAGAGCACGGTTCGCATCGACTGCATCGTCGCACTCGTGGATCTCGAGCAGTTGGTCGTCGCCTTCCTTGGCAAGCGACGTCGCCACGTCCTTAAAGGTCGAGGCGCTCCAGGCCTCATCCGCCACGACGGCCACCGGCACCGGATCGACCGTGCCGTCGGAGCTCAGATTCGCAAACATAAACATGAACATCGTGGAAAGCGCGACGGGAAAGATCGCGCCCCAAACCCACGTGCTCGGCCGACGCAGCAGCGTCTTGACCGTAATGATAATGGTGTTGAACATGGCCGCCCCCTAGTCGCGCAGCTCGCGGCCGGTGATCTCGAGGAACACGTCGTTGAGGGTCGGCGGCTCGCTCCACACGCGGCCGAGCGCAACGTCGGCGGCGCGCAGCGTGTCGAGGATGTCGACCAGATTGTGCGGGCTCGCTTCGCAGGTGCAGACGAGCTCGCCGCCGGAAAGCTCGACGCTGAGCACGTGCTCGAGGGCGCGCAGTCGCTCGACCGTGGCGAGCTCGACGGCGCCGACCTCGACGGTCACACGCTCACCCATCTGAATCATGCGCTTGAGCTCGTCGTTGGTGCCCTGCGCCAGCACGCGCCCGCCGTCCATGATCATGATGCGGCTGCAGATCTGCTCGACTTCCTCCATGTAATGGCTGGTATACACCACCGTGGCGCCTTCGTCGCGCAGGCGGCAGATACCCTCCAGGATGGCGTTTCGGCTCTGCGGGTCGACGGCCACCGTGGGTTCGTCGAAGAAGATGAGCTCGGGCTTGTGCGCGATGCCGCAGGCGATGTTGAGGCGACGCGCCAGACCGCCCGAGAGCTTTCCGGGGCGAAACTTGGCAAAGTCGCCCAGCCCGACAAAGTCGATGGCCTCGTCGACCAGCGCGCGACGGCGCTTGCGGTCGTTGACGTAAAGGCTGCAGAAATAGTCGATGTTCTCGCGGACGGTAAGCTCGTCAAACGCCGCAACTTGCTGCGGGACCACGCCGATGCGGCGCTTGAGGTCGTAACGCGTGGGCGTCATGGGCTCGCCGAACAACTCGATGGTGCCTTTATCGTAGGCGAGCAGCTGCAGAATGCAGTTGATGGACGTGGTCTTGCCCGAGCCGTTGGGGCCCAGCAGGCCAAAGATCTCGCCGGGGGCTATGTTCAGGTTAAAGTGGTCGAGCGCGATAAGATCGTCGTAGCGCTTGACGAGGTTTTCGACGTGGACGATGTCTGTCATGAGGTGGCCCTTCTGTTGATTTCGGCCCGGTACGATTGCATCATCGCAGGAGCCGCCGGCGCGCACCAGTGAGCTTTGTCACGAGTGCGGCGGGGGCGGGCGGGAGGAATGTCACGGTTGCGGCACCTGAGCAATCGTCGCGCGCACCATCGCGTACAATACCCGTATGAACAGGCTATTCGACAAATCGATCATGCTGGCGTGCTGTATCGCGGCCGCTCTGGGCCTTGCTGTGGATGCTTGCTTGGTCGCGGCGTTTTGTCTTGGCGTCGCAGTCGCCTCGCTTACGGAAATTGCGCAAGGCGAACGTGCCCGCCGCGCCGGTGAGGCCGCGAGCTACGCTTACATTATGGTGACCGTCTTTGTGCCGTCGTTTGTGCCGTTTGCGCCCCTCGCCCTCTATGACATCGCGCGATACGTGCGCCGTGAACACGTTTGGGTCGCGCTGGGCGCCGGCGCCATCTTTGTCTGCGCACTCGTCGCATATGCCCACGCCGGCGCGCTTCCCACCCGTGCGCTGCTGTTGACCGCCATCCTTTCAGTCGCCGCCACCTTGCTGTCTCTGCGCACCGCTCAGCTGGAGCGCGAGCAGGAGCGCATGCGTCGCACCCGCGACGAGCTGCAGGAGCGAGCCCTCGCGCTCGAGGCGCGCAACCGCGACCTTGCCGACCGCCAGGACTACGAGGTCGAGCTCGCAACGCTCGCCGAGCGCGCCCGCATCGCACGCGAGATCCACGATAACGTGGGGCACCAGCTCACGCGCGCCTCGCTGCAAACCGAGGCCCTACGCGTGGTCCACGCCAACGAGCCCGGCGTCGCCGCCGACTTCGCTGACGTCAAGCGCACCGTGGACGAAGCGCTTCAGCTCGTGCGCTCGAGCGTCCACGCGCTCAACGACAACGCGGCGAATCTCTCCGTACAGCTCGAGCGCATCGTGGAGGGCGCGCGCTCAGATGGCGGGCCGCAGATTGAACTTGAGGTTTTGGCCGAGCATGCGCCCGCAAATGTCGCCAACTGCTTTACGGCGGTCCTGCGCGAGGCGCTCTCCAACACCATGCGCCACGCTTGCGCCCAGACCGTCACCGTACGATGCATGGAGCATCCGTCGTTTTACCAGCTCATCGTTACCGACGATGGCGCGGGCGGGGTCCAAGCAAGCGGCCGCGGCACCGCAGAGGGCATGGGGCTCGGCTCCATGCGCGAGCGCGTCGAGGCGCTTGGCGGCACCTTCACCGCCGGCCCGCGCGCCGGCACCGGCGGCTGGCGTGTGTTTGCCACCGTTCCCAAACAGCAAGGAGATGAGGTCCGATGAGGCTCATCGTTGTCGACGACGACCGCTTGGTGGTCGATTCGCTCAAGATAATCCTGGGCGCCCAGCCGCAGATCGAGGTGGTGGGTACCGGCGCCGACGGCAACGACGCAGTGGCTCTTTATGCCGAACACGCACCCGATATTGCGCTGCTCGACATTCAGATGCCGGGGCGCGACGGGCTTTCGGCGGCCCGCGAGATCCTTGAGCGCAACCCTGCGGCGCGCGTGGTGTTTCTGACGACATTCTCGGATGACGAGTACATTGTGTCGGCGCTCAAACTGGGTGCCCGCGGCTACCTGATCAAAACCGATGTCGCTGCCATCCCGCCGGCGTTGGCCCAGGTCATGGACGGCAAACGCGTGCTCGAGGGTAAGGCGATCGAGGATATCAACTTTGATGGAGCGGGCGTCGAGGTGGGCACGACCCGCCGGCCCGCAGCCTTCGTCAGCCTGACCGACCGCGAGTTCGAGGTCGCCGAGCTCATTGCCCGCGGCCTCGATAACAAGGAGATTGCCGCCACCGCCTATATGGGCGAAGGCACCGTGCGAAACCACATCAGCTCAATCCTGGCCAAAATGGGCCTGCGCAACCGCACCCAAATCGCCATCGCCTACCTGCGAGGGTAGTTGCCCGAAGACCGACCGCCCTGACATAACAAAATGTCTGCTACCGGTTTAATGCCATTTCAAAACTATGCCGGTTTACGGGGCCAAACTCAGGACCCCCATCCATACCCGCGTTTTCTGTAAAATGACGGCTCGTCTACCTGCGGTTTTATTTTCACGAATATCAGCATGGTTGGGGACTCGTGACTCAGCCCCGTAAACCGGCCTAGTTTTGTCCGAGCGGCCACGTCAAGTGTCTCCGCAAGCCGCTTCAAGCCAAAAATGATCCGTTTTTCTCCGTCCCCAAGGGATCAGCCGGAACCGCTCCACGAAATCGGCCCATCTACTACGTTTAACTCGATACCCCTGACCATACCTTCGTTTTGAGCAAAACCGCAGGCGTTCTACCTGCGGTTTTGTTTTCGCGTTTTTTGACATGGTTGGGGGTAAGGGACTAAACGTAGTAGATGGGCCGGTTTCGTGGCGAGCCCTACTCGCCTACGCACAAAAGCGCCGCCACGGAGGAGGGAGATACCTCCGTGGCGGCCGGCGGGGAGCCTAGCGTTTACGGATACCCCAGACCAGGGCTCCGACGCCGGCCATGGCGATAACAGACGCCATGAGCAGTGCGGCGGTCTGCTGGTCACCCGTGGTGGGCAGGAAACCCTTGACCGTCTTGACGATGTTCGTCACGGTCTTGGGCGTGCCGGGATCGGGCGTCGGCACGGGCGTCTCGGGCTTCTTGTACGTGTTGTTGAACACGATGCCCTCGACGCTCTTGTCGCCCTTGGTAAAGGCGACATTCGCCTTGAGGTTGCCCTCGCCGTCATCGGCCACGTTGACGGTCGCGGTAAAGACGGACTTGTCATAGGTCATACCGGCCTCGTCGCCCTTGACCTCGCTGATGGTGT
Source organism: Collinsella sp. SGI.033 (assembly GCF_050315135.1). Lineage (NCBI taxonomy): Bacteria > Bacillati > Actinomycetota > Coriobacteriia > Coriobacteriales > Coriobacteriaceae > Collinsella > Collinsella sp. SGI.033. The sequence continues at coordinate 18,363 of NZ_JBNPOK010000003.1, read as the reverse complement.
AGACGTACGTACCGGGCTCGTCGTACTCGAACTTGTCGAAGTTGATCTTGCCGTCGGCATCGTTGGTGACCGTAGACTCAATGTCCTCGCCAACGAGCTTAAAGCTAAACTCGTCCTTCTTGAGCTCGCGTCCCTCGAGCACCTTGATGGCACCGATGGAGACCTGCGTGGGCATGGCATGATACTTGTTGGTAAAGCCAGCCGACTCAGTAGTTCCCTCGAGCTTGTGCGTCGCGGTCAGCGTGCCGTCGCCGTTGTCGGAGACGGTGGTCACGACGGTGTAGGTCGTGCCGTCATAGGTGACGCCCTTGTACAGGCCGAGCGCGTTGGGGCAAGCCTCGCGCAGCATGTACGTGTGCGCGCCAGGTGCCTCGTAGCGGATCGGGCTCAGCGCGACGGTGCCATTGGCGTCGTTGGTGCCGGTCGCGACAACCACGCCGTCCTCGAGCAGCTCAAACGTGAACTCGCCTGCTGCAAGGTCGCGTCCGGTCAGACGCTTGACCGTCTTGACCTGATCGGTCACCACAGAATCGGTAGGCGTCACGCTGTAGGTGTTGGTGAACGTGAAGGCAGCGCCGTCGTCACCCTCGCGCACGACCTTCAGATGTCCGTCACCGTCGTCAGTCACGGTGTAGGAAACCTTACGCATGGCGTTGGCGTCGTTGGTCACGCCAGGGGCGCTACCGGACTCGGTCACCGTGTAGGTAAAGGTGTGCGAGCGCGGGGCGGTGGGGGCTGCGGGCTCGGACTCGCCGCCGGACTCGTCGGCATTGGCATCAGCGTCGACGTCGGCCTCTTCAGCCTCTGCCTCGTCGGCCTCGGCTTCGTCAGCTTCGTCTGCCTCGGCCTTATCGGTCGCATCATCCGTCACGCCCAAGGCGCGGTTGAGGTCCTCGAGCGTAAAGTGGATCTTGCCAAAGTCCACGTTGCCGGCCGCGTCGTTGGTTGCGGCCGTGCGCTCGGGCATCGGGGCGCCCGCCTCATCGGCGGTCACGGTAAAGGTGAACTTACCCGTGATATCGGCCGGGGTCAGGCCCTCGGCAGCCTGGAGCTTCTTGGCGCCGGCAAGTGCGGCATCGACGGCCTCGGCGCCATAGACGTTCTCGAACACGGGCTCGGTGCCACCGTAGTCAGGCTTCGCCGTCAGAGTGCCGTCGCCGTTGTCGACGACGATGACCTTAAAGCTAAAGCTCGACTTCGCGGCAGTAATACCCTTTGCTGCGAGCGGGGACGTGTACTCAAACGCCGTGTAGTTGATAGTCCACGCAAGCTTGGCATCCGCGTCGGTGCGGATGGCGCGTTTGGCGTTTACCAGGTCGGCAAGCATCTCGGTCGTGTAATGCAGCGTGCCAAAGCTCACCTGGCCGTTGATGTTGGTCGCCACAGTGCCGTCAATGGCTTCCGTCTCGCCCGCATAGGCGATGCCAAAGTAGAACTCGCCGTTGGCCAGCGGACGACCGGTCAGGGTCTTGGTGGCGACAATCTGCGCAAGCTCGCCGCCCGGGTTATCGGTCGATGCGTGGTAGCTGTTGGCGAACGGGACCACGGCGCTCTCGACCTTGTTCTCGCCGCTCTTGTGGACCGTCGCATGCGTGCCCTCGGGTCCGCCGGAAACGATCGTCGTGGCGGTGAGCGTGCCGGCACCATCGTCGGCGATAGCGATCGTCACGGTGCGCTCGGCGTCATCGTAGGTGTAACCGGGCTGGCCATCGTTCTTCTCGGCAACGGTGTATGTAAAGGTCTTGCCCGCGTCATCCTGCGTAAACTTGACCTCATGGCCAGCCAGGACGTCGATCAGACCAACCGTTGCCTCTGCCGTTGCAGGGGACTTGTACACGTTGGCGCCCTCGTGCAGGCCGAGCGCGATGGCCGAAGCCTCGTCGGCGGGCGTCACGGTAAAGGCGAACTGACCCTCGGTCATGGGACGTCCGGAGAGGGTCTTGCTGAGCTTAAGGCCGCCGGCCGCGGTGTAGTTGAGCTCAGTGTGGTACTTGTTGGTAAAGCGGCCGCTTTCCTTCTTGGTGACGTTGGCGATCAGGACGCCCTTGCCGTTATCAGTCACGGTTACTTCGGCGGTTGCGACATGCGCGTCATACGTCATACCGGCCGCGCTGCCCGCGTTCTCGCGGATCTCGTACTTGTAGGTTCCGGCAGCCGTGTAGTGGATCTTGCCGAACTTGATGGCGGCGATGCCATCCTTCGCGTCCTTCTTGCTCACAGTTACGGTTGCGGAGTCGGGCAGCGGGGTGCCCTCGGGAGCAGCGATGGTAAAGCTGAACTTGTCGGAGTCCGTCCAGTCGCGACCGTCGATGGCCTTGCTCAGGCCAAAGTCGAGCTCTGCATCGAGCGGGGTCACGCTGTAGGTGTTCTCGAAAGTTGCAGCCTTGACGTCGTCCTTCAGGACATGCTCGGCCTTGAGGGTACCGTCGCCGTTGTCAGTGATGGTGGTCTCAACGGTGTACTTGGCGCCGCTGTACGTGACGCCCTTGCTGGTGGTTCCGCCGTTGACCTCGCGCAGTGTGTAGGTGTGCTTGCCGGACTTGTCGTACTTCACGGCGTTCATCGTGATCTTGCCTTCGGCATTGTTGGTGCCGGTGGCGACGACCTTGGCGTCCTCGCCCTCGCCCTCGACGAGCTCGAATCTAAACTCGCCAGCCTTGAGGCCGCGGCCGTCCAGGACCTTGGTCGCGGTGATCTGGTCGGTGACGCTTTTCTCGACGGGCGTCACGCTATAGGTATTGGTGAACGTAAATGCCGCATCGCCGTCCGGCTTGCGGGACACCCTCAGAGTACCCTCGCCGTCATCAGTCACGGTGAAGGAAACCGTACGCGAAGTCTCGGCGTCGTTGGTCACGCCAGCGACCTCACCGGACTCGGTCACGGTGTAGGTAAAGGTGTGCTCGCGCTTCTCGGGCTTCTCGCCCAGAGCCTTGTTAAGGTCGTCGAGCGTAAAGGTGATCTTGCCAAAGTCGACCTTGCCCTTGGCATCATTGGTCACGCTCGCGTTCGCGGGCATGGGTGCGCCCTCTTCACCGGTCACGGTAAAGGTGAACTTGCCGGCAATGTCAGCCGGGGTCAAGCCATCAGGAACCTGCAGATTCTTCTTGCCCACAAGCGATGCCTCGACAGGCGCGGCAGTGTAGGTGTTCACAAACTCGTTGCCGGCATCGCCGTAGACAGCCGTCGCCGTCAGGGTACCATCACCGTTGTCGACAACGGTTACACATGCGTCAATTGCCGACACGGTGGCGCTCACGCCCGCAGGCAGCTTTCCGGTCTGCTCGGCAGCAATGTAGCGAATGGTCCACGTGGGCTTGTCGGAGCTAGCATCAACCGACGCCTTGCCCTCCTCGACCAGCTTGGCAAGCGACTCGGTCGTGTACGTCAGCGGCCCGAACTCAACCTTGCCACTCTTGTTGGTTGCATCCAGCAGAACCTCGTCGTGCCCCGCATAGCTCAGCGCAAACTTAAATTCGTCATCGGCCATCGGGCGCCCCGTGAGCGTCTTGGTTGCCTCAAGAATCAGCGGGGTTTCCGTCTTGGCGCTATAGGTGTTCTTGAACTCGGTCTTGCCCGAGATCTTTTCAACGTCAGCCTTAAGCCCACCCGTGGCCTTAACCGCCACGGTCACCTTGAACGTGGCAACGTTCTCGCTGTAGGTGATGCCACCGGCGCCGCCCTTGACCTCGCGGACCTCATAGGTGTACTCGCCCGGCTTGTTGCAGGTGATCTCGCCGAAGTCGATAGCTGCCTTGCCATTGTCGTCCAGGTCGTCATTGGTCACGGTCGCGGTCGCGTGTGCGGGCATCGGGGCGTCATTCTCAGACGTTGCGGAGAGTTCAAACTTAAACTCGTCCGCATCCGTCCAGCTGCGGCCCTCGAGCACCTTGGTCAGGCCAAAGCTGGCCTTGGTATCCACCGTTGTCGGCATCACGTTAAAGCTGATCTTGCCGTTGTTGCCCAGGTAGGAATTGACATGCGTCGCGGTCGCCTTGGCGGACACGTTGTTCCACTTGGGGTTAAGAACGTCGGTCGCGGTACCAGTGTTGTTGCCGCCCACACTCTCCTTGGTGGTGTGGAGCTCGTCGATAAAGGCTAGGCGCGCGGTTCCCACGCTAAACGAAAGGCTGCCGTCCTCGTCAGAAACAATAGCGCCGTCAAACTTCGCAGCGTCGCCGCCGATAAACTCGATGACGGCAGAGGCGGGCTTGGCCTTGCCGTTTTCGCCCTGCTCCTCAAACTCATCCTTGTAGTAATAGGTGCCGGTATCTGCCAGCGAATTCTTTGCAGGCTGCGTGCAGTCCTTGTCCGTGTAAATTGGGGTCTGTTTCTGGAAGTAGTAGTAGCGGTTGGTGTCGGCCGGCTCAAAGGTCGCAACCGTATTGCCCAACGCGCCGGTCTCCCACTTGTTCGCGTAGAAGTTCACGGTCTTGGTGCCATCGTCGGCAACGGTCGTATTCTTTTCGATGTAAGCCTTGAGCCCCGTGACCTCCTCAGGCGTAAATAGGTTGTCGAGCGCAACACCCTTCACGCTCGAAGCATACTTCACCTGGATGGGCTTAACGTTGTCGATCGAAAGCTTGCCGTCTACGGTCTTAAAGTGACTCAGCGGAATCAACGACGCAGGAATATTGACCGTTACGATATCGCCCTTCTGGGGATTGTCATCGCCGGCGCGCTGCACGGTGATGAGCAGGTCTTTTGCCTTGCCGGTGAACTCGTAGGTGTCGGTATTGGTTTCTTTATTGACCGTCTTGCTCGCCTTGGTAAACGGCGTGCCGTTAATGACGACTTCGGTAAATCCGTCAACCTGCATAAAGTCGCCCAGCTCGTCGGTAAACGTGATGTAGCCGGACTTGGTCTCGTCGTAGCCCTTATGGATTTCGGTCGGATAAGGCGCCTCCGATGTGATGGCCTGCGAAATGTCGTCGAAGACCTTCTTGAGCTCTTCGGCATTGGTCGCCGACTTGTAGTAGTCGGAGTTTTCCGCACGCGTTCCGTGAGAATTCCATTTCGTGGCATTGGGGTAGTTGCTCGAAACGGCCTGCATGAACTTGTTCTCTTGGCTTGTCTTCGAATCCTGGACGCTGGCTTTGGGATCCGCACCATCAAAGATGCCGATAGTATAAACGGTAGCCTTGCTGTCCTTCATGCTCTTGGCGGCCGTTACGGCAGCGTTAGCAACATCCGGATTGAACTCGCTGAAGCTTGTCGGCGTGCCGTCGGTAAAGAACACAACAATCTTCTTGGCGTCCGCGCGACCAGAAGTGATGCCCTCTGCCAGCTGCAGGCCATTGTCGGCGCGCGTTGCACCAGCGGGTGTAATCTGGGCAATCCTATCCTTAAGAGCTTTCACGTTGCCGCCGGAGCAATCGGTCAGGTCTTTCATAACCTGTGTGTAATTGTAGGTGTATCTTCCGTCAGGATACGTCTCGTTGCCGATATCGTTGGACTTCTTGCCCGCAAACTTAACGATTGCAACCTTATGCTGCCTATCCACGCCCTCGATGCTCTCGTTTTGTTTGGCAATGGTGTCGATGAAGCTGCTGGCAGCGCTCTCCAGTGCATCGATACGCTTGGTGGAATCTCCACCGCCCATCTCACCATCCATCGAGCCAGAGGCATCCAGCACCATCACGATGTCGAGCGGCGTAGTAACCGTCACGGTTGAATTGGACGTCGAGGACATGGCCGAAAGCGTAGTCAGAAAATCCGACTCCTCGTTTTTCTCGGTTGCCTTGACCGTCTTGTCGGTCCAGATTCGGCCGACGTGTTGGGTCGATACTTTATTGCCGCTATGGCCAGCCGCCCAGATTTCCCAGCGGCCGCTGGTATCGGGATCGACGACCTTTCCGGTCATTGTCGGTCCATCCATTCCGGTGCTGGACCTGGCGTTGGCCTCGGGCAGCATGGCAAATGCCGCAGCCGGCAATACCAGCACTACGGCCAGCATCACCGCCAAGAGACCCCTCGTGTACTTACCCATCGCGTCTCCCTTCTCGCAGACTCAGGCCTTGCATCAGCCTCAAGTTACGGAATGAGACACAATTTGAGCAGGTGACACACGTTCCAGATTCGGTTTTGAGCGTGAGACAAATGTCTCACCATAGTTGAGACACGAGCGTTTTCGCAGGAAAACGGGTGCGACTCAAGATGGACGGGGCAAAAGAACCCGTTTTCCTCCGTCCCCGGGGGATCAATTGGTGGTGCTCGCCACGAAACTGGCCTATCTACTATGTTTAACCCGATGCCCCTGACCACAACCGCGTTTCATGAAAAACCGCAGGCGTTCTACCTGCGGTTTCGTTTTCGCGCTTTTTGGCATGGTTGAGGGTAGCGGCTTAAACGTAGTAGATGGGCCCATTTCGTGGCAGACGGGTCGCGCGGCAGCCCTCGCAAGGCCAAAATGATCCGTTTTCCTTCGCCCGCGGGAGATCAAGCGCTGTTACTGATATGGTGGCATTTCAAAACTATGCCAGATTACGGAGCTAAAGTCGGGGCCCTCATCCATACCCTCTATTTTTGAAAAAAGCGAGCTGTCTACCTGCGGTTTTATCTTCGTGGTTTTCGATATGGTTGGGGATTCGCAATTCAGCCCCGTAATCCGGCATAGTTTTGTTCGCGGAGGCTTAGCCGCACGTTCACGCGCGGGGCCGGTAGGGCATTTTTGCCCCACCGGCCCCTATTCCAGCGCTATTCCGGCTTGGTTTCTACCGTGGGAGTCTTGTTCGCCGCAACCGGAGTACGGGCGGTGTCCATAGTCAGGCAGTGCTTGGGGCAGCTCTCGATGCACTCGCCGCACACCACGCAGGCGTACGGGTCGATCGACCAGGTACCACCCTTGCGATCGACCGCAAGCGCGCCCGCCGGGCAGCGACGCGCGCACATACCGCAGCAGATGCACACGTCCATATCGTTGACGATATGCCCGCGGAGGCGCTCGGGCGCCGCCAGCTTCTCCTGCGGATAGCACACCGTGACCGGCTGCTTGACCATAGAGCCCAAGGCCGTCTTGGCAAATGTCATCAAACTCATGCCGCGCCTACCTTTCCGTGCAACTAATGCAGGGGTCGATGGTCAGGATAATCATGGGCACGTTGGCAATGAGCACGCCCTGCAGTGCATGCGTCAGGCCCGCCAGGTTTTGCGACGTCGGCGTGCGCACGCGGAAACGGTCCAAATTCTTGGTGCCGTTACCGCGCACATAGTAGTACGCCTCGCCGCGCGGTTGCTCCATCACAACCTCGCCGCGTGCGCCATCGGCCGGCGTAAGCTTGGTGCGCCCGCCGATGCCGTCGTGCGGAATCTTGCCCACAAGCTCCTTAATGATGTCCATGGCCTGCGTGACCTCGGCACAGCGCACCTGGCAGCGGGCATAGCAGTCGCCATCGGTGGCAACGATGGGCTCAAACGCAGCCAGGTCCGCATAGGCACCGTCGCCAAACATGCGCACGTCGTAGTCCACGCCCGAGGCGCGCCCAAACGGACCGACCATCGACAGGTCCAGCGCGTCTTTCTTGCTGATCACGCCCACGCCATGCAGGCGCTCGCCGCAGCTGTCGTCGTCCAAAAAGGTATGCACCAGGGCCTCGTAGTCGGGGCGCATGGCGTCGAGCGTCTGGACAATGCCCGACAGCTCGGAGTCCTCAATGTCATGCTTAAGGCCGCCGATCTCGTTAATCGACAGAATCACGCGGCCGCCGCACGTGCTCTCAAAGATCTTGAGAATCTGCTCGCGCAGGGTCCACGAACGATAGAACAGCGCCTCGAAGCCAAAGGCATCGGCGAGCAGGCCCAGCCACAGCAGGTGCGAGTGAATGCGCGAAAGCTCGTGCAAAATGGTGCGAATATACTGCACGCGGCCAGGCACCTCGATATCGAGCATGCGCTCGCAGGCGCTGGCATAGCCGCAGCTGTGACCCACGGCGCAAATGCCGCAGATGCGCTCGGCGATGTAGCCAAACTGGTGCATGTCACGCTTTTCGGTGAGCTTCTCGAGTCCGCGGTGCACAAAGCCGATCTGAGGAATAGCCTCGATAATGCGGTCGTCCTCGAGCACCAGGTCTAGATGAAGCGGCTCGGGCAGCACCGGGTGCTGCGGGCCAAACGGAATAACGGAGCGATGTGCCATGGACCTTACGCCTCCTTTTTCTGCTTATCGCGGGCGGCTTTGGCGGCAAGCGCCGCGCGAACCTTGGCCGCTTTCTCGGGATCCATGGCGGCGAGCTTTGCCTCCATCTCGGCAGCCTTGAGCGCGGCCTTGGCGGCAGCCTCGTCATGCTGAGCATCGGAGCCGGCAGCCGCAGCGGGCTGAGCGACGGCAGCGCCCGCAGCATCGCCAGCGCCCTCCCCCGCAGCGGCCGCGGCCTTGCGCGCCTTGGCCTCGGCGGCGGCACGGACCTTCATGGCCTTCTCGCGCGCAGCCTTAACCTCGGGCGTGATGACGCTCATGGGCTCGGCAGTCGAGACCTGGTAGAAAAAGCCCTTAAAGTCAATCTGCATGTCGGTAATGGCAAGCCCAAACAGGTCGTGTGCCTCATTTTCAAACGGGAACACCGCAGGGTAGTACGAGCTGATGGACGGAATCTCCTGGTACTGGTCGATGCCCTCAACCACCAGGTTCTCAATCGCATAGCTGCCGTCCTGCGCGATCTGCTCCTGGGCAGCACGAACGTTGATGAACGTATAGACCAAGCGATACGTGCCGTCGTCCACATTGCGCTCGGCGTGCATCTGCACAAAGCGGGCACCGGCACCCTTGAGCGCCTGGACATGCGACAGCAGCGCATCGAGCTCGACGGTGGTATAGATTGCCTTTTGCATTACTCGGCCCCCCTTGCAGCGGCGGACGCGGCGGACATCCCAGCAGGTGCGTCGCCAGCGGCGGTCGCGTCGCCGGCCTCAGCCGCGGCCACAAATCCGTCCTCGCCCAGCTCAACGCCGCCATCCCAGGTAGCAGCACCGCCCACGGTAAGCGGGTCGCCGCCGGCGCGCATCACGGCCTCCTTCTGGTCCAGAATGCCGCACGCCTCCACGATGGCGTCGATCACCGTCTCGGGACGAATGGCGCATCCTGGCGCGTACACATCCACGGGAATCGCGCGGTCCACGCCACCGATCACGTTGTACGCATCGCGGAACACGCCGCCCGAGCACGCGCAGATGCCGCACGCCACCACGCACTTGGGCTCGAGCATCTGGTTGTAGATCTGGCGCACGACGGGCAAGTTCTGGGCGTTGACCGACCCCGTCACCAAAAAGATGTCCGCATGTTTGGGGTTGCCGGTGTTGACCACGCCAAAGCGCTCCGCATCGAACAGCGGCGTGAGCGAGGCCAGCACCTCGATATCGCATCCGTTGCAGCTCGTGCCGTCGTAATGAATAACCCACGGCGAGCGCGACATTTTATGATCCATGGATGCCGCCTCCTAAATAAACACGTCGACGAGGATGGGCATAAGGTTGAGCAGGCCAAACACCAGCGCCACACCCCAGCCGAGCTTAAAGCAGCTGCGCCAGGTGCTACGGGCGAAGGTGTTATCGATCAGTACCTCGACAAAATACGTCATGACCATAACGACCAGGGCGGCCACCCAGCTCACCGGGTTGTCCCAAACAAAGAACATGCCCACCCACATCAAAAACAGCACGGTCTCGCACCAGTGCATAAGGGTCATCTTGGCCAGCGTGCCGCCGCTCATCTCGGTGGCGACGCCCTGGACGATCTCCTGATGCGCGTGATGCGAGTACGAAAGGTCAAACGGCGACTTGCGCAGTTTGATGGTAAGCACCGCGAGCAGCGCGAGGAAAATGGGCGCGCTGTACACGATGATGGGGGCCGACTGCCCCGTCACGGCGATGGAATCGAAGCTGTCGGTGGCAAGGTACAGGCCCACACTCATCAGCAAAACGGCGGGCTCGTAACTCATGACCTGCAGCAGCTCGCGGTCGGCTCCGACCTGGGCAAACGGGCTTTGCGTCGAGGCGGACGCCAGCACCACAAAGATCGCAGCGAGGGTAACCATAAAGGCGCATAACAGTGTGTTGGAACCCGACACAAAGATGCCGCCGCCCACCACGGTAAAGATGAGCGCGCACGCCATGTAGGTATCGTCCACGGTGTTTACGCTGGCAGGGGCTTTGCGCAGGAGCTTGGCTACATCGTAGAACGGTTGCAGCAGACGTGGTCCCACGCGGCCCTGCATGCGGGCGGACAGCTTGCGGTCGACGCCGTCGATCAGGCCACCAACCAAAGGCGCCAGCAGGGCAAACGCCACGGTGCCTATAAAGATGCCTACGACACCCGAGCCTTCGAAATACTTGCCGCGCAGCACCGAGGGCTCGCCCATGGCGAGCGTATCGGGACCAATCCATGCGCAGCATAGCAGCGCGAACAGGATGATGCTGCAGCACACGATGCTGCCCGCGGGGCCAATGCGATTCTCGCCAAGGGCGTCCTCCAGGTACCAATTGCGCTTTTCGGCCTTCACCTCGTGTCCCATCGAGCCGCGGAAATGACGGTAATTGTCGGTTCCCACACCCGAAAGATATACGTTTACGTGCGGTTTGTCGCTCACGCGGAATGAAGTCAGCAGCACCACGGCGATAAAAGCCACGATAACCACCATTAGATACATGGCATCCTTGCCAATAACATACGGCACGCGGCCAAACACCATGGCCAAGTAAGGCGACACCAGACCGCTCGAGATAATCGGGAACGCTACACAGCACAGAATCAGCAGCGCGGCGATAGTGTTGAGCGCTATCCATTCGGTCTTATGGACATTGCCCTCCACGTTTTCGGCCGTAGAATCCACGCCCGAGAGCTTGGCGAGCCACTTGCCCCAGAAGAAGAACGTCGCGGCCGAGCCAAAGGCCAGCACCATGATCATGAGCACATTGCCGGTCTGCGCAAACGCCACCAGGGCGCCCCACTTAGACACGAGCATGCCAAACGGCGCCACGAACATGCCCATGATGCCCAGCATCATCAGGCGCGTCAGGTGCGGCATGCGACTGAACATGCCGTCCATGTCCTCGATATTGCGGCTGCCGATATGATGCTCGGCCGTGCCCACGCACAGGAACAGCAGCGACTTTGCCACCGTATGGAACAAGATCAAGAAGATGGCGGCCCACACGGCCTCGGGCGCGCCGACACCCAGGCAGGCACTGATGAGGCCCAGGTTGGAAATGGTGGAGTACGCGAGCACACGCTTGGCATTGCTCTGCGAGACGGCCATGAGGGCGGCGAGCAAAAACGTGATGGCGCCCACGCTCGTGACCATAAAGCCGGTCACGGGATAGGTGGCGTACAGCGGGCTCAGCTTGACCATCAAAAACACGCCGGCCTTGACCATGGTGGACGAGTGCAGCAGGGCGCTCGTGGGCGTGGGGGCGACCATGGCGCCGAGCAGCCAGGTGTGGAACGGCATCTGTGCGGCCTTGGTAAGCGCGGCGATCGACAGCAAGACGACCGGCAGCACCAGCAGCGCGGATTGCGCGGTTCCGGCGCCGGAAAGCTCGATCATGCCCGAGATGGTCAGCGGCACGCCGTTGACGTGCAGGAACATAAGGCCCGCCAAAAACGCGATGCCGCCCAGCATGTTGAGGATGATCTGGGTAAAGGCGTTTTTGATGGCCTCGGGCGTGCGCGTATAGCCAATCATAAGAAACGAGCACACGGTGGTGATTTCCCAGCCGCAGAACAGCCACTCCAGGTTGTCGCTCGTCACGATGACGAACATGGCCGAAAGGAACAGGAACATAAGCGCCAGGAACTGCGGGCGTCGGTCGGGCGCGGTCTGCCCACGCAGCGCGGCCTCGCGCTCATCGTGCGCCTGGAAGTCCTTCATGTAGCCCAGGGCATACACGCAGATCAGGCTGCCGACAATGCCGACGGCGAGCACCATGATCACGCTCATATAGTCCAGGTAGAGCGGCGTGGCGGTGACGACCTCGGCCGTGGGCAGCGTCATGGCAGCGAAGGCAACCGAACCCACCAGCTGCACCACGCCGAGCACACCGGTAAACGCGTTCCTATATTTGAACGCGTTGTACAGGATGACGGCGCACAGAATTACGTCGATGACGGAGCTGATGATCGAGAGCACATGCGAGGTGCCGGGGGCAACCTCAAAGCCCTGCGGACCCGTGCCAAAAAATAAGACGGCAACTACAACGGTCACCGCCATAATAATGCCGGAGCCTACAAGCCCTACCGCATCGCGGGCTCGGTCACTGCGCGCGAGCAGCATGCCCATCGCCGGTACCAGCGGAAACAGGGTAAGGAAATACAGTAGCGTCATACCATCACTCCCCCATGCAAAAACGCTGCAATTATTTAACGTTATAGCTCAAATTGGGGGTTCAGGCGGCAGGTTTTCGGTCAACTGGGGGTTTTAGGCGTATGGGGTAAGGGCATGTCCGCTTTGGAGCAGAGAGGCGACGCTCCCCCTATCGTAGCGGCGGGCGCACGGGCCACTGCGCGCGGTTTATTGACCACTTTGAAGGATGTCCCGATAGACTCGCGGCGGTCCAAAAAGTTGGCGCGGCAAGAAAAATGCGCCCCTGCGGACGCACCATCCCGTTCGCTATTCCGCCTTTTTAACGCGCGGTTTACGACCCCGCGGCTTATCGACCAAGGCGGCCTCGCCACCGTCGCGATACTGTCGGCACCAAGCTTTAACCGAAGACTCGCTGGGGATCTTGTGCTTGACCATGACCTCACGCACCGTCAGACCATGTTCCAAGCGGTCCTTAACCACGGCAAGCTTAACGTCAAACGAATATGTGTGGTGATGAGAGCCCGCATTGAGAACGGCGTCGGCGCCGCCCACGGCATACGCACGGGCCCACTGACGGGCTGTGGCCTGGGGGATGCCAAGCTCTGCGGCGAGCGCGCGATGGCCGACCCCTTCTTGGAGGATCTCGACAGCACGCTGCCTAATCTCGGGCGCATGCGTGCGAGTCCTTGTTGTTTCTGACATACCTGCCACTTCTACTTCTTAGCCTTAAACGTTAAATTGCTTTCTTACGCGCAAGTTAGATAGTAGCATTTTACTGTTTGCTCAAAGCAGTTAATTAAAATAGACGCGGCGCTATCTGGGAATTTGACACCAATTTACGACATTTCTTTATTGATTATTTACGCTGGTAACTAGCTCGCAGCTAATCGTCATTCGCTTGCCAGCAAAATTGGCATCTCTTTATATCCTTTGGAATAGAGGATATGATTATTAACCCCTCCTCCAATAATTTTGAGCAGCCTGCAAGGCAGTAGACGCCTCACTCCCCATGATTAGCGCGCATTGCCGTCCACCGGGGCAAAACAAAAAGGGCGGGACCTGCTGCGCTTGCAGGCCCCGCCCCGATTGACACCCGATGGGACGCGGCCGGGCGAGACAGATCCGTGCTACCGCCCCGCCTGGCCGCGATGTTCAACTACAGCTCGTTGGCCGCGTGATATGCCGTGCGAATGGCGTTCGCAATGTCGGCGGTGCGCTCGCCCGAGCAGTCGCCCACACAGGTCACGGGCACCGTAACGCCATCCAAGTCAAACGCGTTGGCCTTGGAACCGACGGCCATCACCACGTAATCGCAGGCGATCTTCACCGGCTCCTCGGCGCCGTCATCGGCAGTGCGAATGGCCTCCACGCCCTCGTCGGTAATGGCGGTCAGACGGGTCTTAACATGCTGCTCCACGTTGTGCTCTGCAAAGTCGCTCATAATCAGCGGCAGAATGGTCTCGGACTCGCCCGCGGCAATCTTGTCGAGCATCTCCACGATCGCCACTTCGCAACCGTGCTGCAGCAGGTACTCGGCAGTCTCGGTGCCCACCAGGCCACCGCCAATGACGGCGACGCGGCCCGTAAGCTCCACCTTGCCGGCCAGCACGTCCCAGCTCGAGACGACCTTCTTAGAATCGGCACCCGGAACGGGGATGACCACGTCGTGCGCGCCCACAGCCACAATCGCGGCGTCGGCGGCGTTGAGGTCCTCAGTGGTAGCGGCATGGTTGAGCTCAACCTTCACGCCCAGGCCGGGCAGAATCTTCTCGTAATACTCGACCGAGCGCATGATCTCGTCCTTGCGCGGAGGCGCGGCCGCCAGCACAATCTGGCCGCCCAGATGATCGCTCGCCTCGTAGACGGTCACGTCGTAGCCGCGCTTGACCGCCACGCGCGCGGCCTCCAGACCGGCAATACCGCCGCCCACAACGGCGATCTTCTTGTCGCCCACGCCCGGCTTAATCGCGATGGTGGCCTCGTCGCCGTTCTCGGCATTGAGCACACACGAGATGTACTTGCGGTTTTGAATCGCATCGACGCAGCCCTTGTTGCAGTTGAGGCACTCGCGGATGGGTTCGCCCGTGGCGGCCTTCAGCGCAATGTCGGGGTCGCACATGAGCGAGCGGCCATAGGCGACGATATCGGCTGCGCCGTCTTCCAGGATCTTCTCGCCAGCCTCGACCGAGACAACACGGCCCACAGTCGCCACCGGCACGGAGACCAGGGCCTTGACGCGCTCGGCCACGGGCAGCGTCCAGTTGTAGGGCATGGCGCCCATGGACGGAATGGTATCGCCCATATTGCCGGTGTGGTTGGCCTGTGCAACCTGGATCATATCGATGCCCGCGCCCTCGAGCAGCTTGGCGAACTCGCAGGCCTCGTCGGGCTGCAGGCCGCCCTTGCCACGCGGCGTGCCATCGGGGTTCTCCATGATCACGGGGAGCTTATACTCCACCATCAGCTGCGGCGCGGCTTCCTTGATGGCAGCGACGACCTCCAGCGCGTAGCGAACGCGGTTCTCAAACGAGCCACCGTACTCGTCGGTTCGCTTGTTGAGGATCGCAGAGCACAGCGAACCCACCAGGCGGTCGCCGTGGACCTCGATGGCATCGATGCCGGCCTGCTGCGCGCGAGCGGCCGAGGCAGCGATGGCCTCCTTGATCTGGGTGAGCTGCTCTACGCTCGCCTCGTTCACAAAGTGCTGCATATCGTGGTGCAGCTTGGCATATGCCTGCTTGCGGATCTCGTTGGACTCGGCCATCTTGGCGGCAAAGGTCTCCTCGTCGCCGGCGGCCTTGGCCTCCTGCGCAGCTTTGGCCGCAGCCATGGAGCCCATGACCATGCGACCGACACCGGGCACGTCGTACTCGGGGTGGAACAGCTGCAGCGCGACCTTGGCACCGTGCTTGTGGACGGCGTCGGCCAGTGCCTTAAACGTGGGGATCTGGGCGTCGGTTGCCAGCTTGGGCGTGGGGCTTGCGGTCATGACGGGAGCGACGTCGCCGATGACGATGTAGCCCACGCCGCCACAGGCCAGGCGCTCGTAAAAAGCCAGGCTGCGCTCGCCGATGGAACCGTCGCGCTCCTCATAGCCGGTGGTCAGCGGCGGAAACATAATGCGGTTCTTGAGCTCAAGGGGGCCAACCGTAATGGGCTGGAGCAGCTTGGACGCAGGTGCGGTCATGGACATTCCTCTCTTGTAGACGCGGCGGCGATGGTGCCGCGTAGTTGTTTAGAGGATATGGCATGGGGGTACAGCGGCACAACGAAAATCGGCGGATAGCAGGCAGCGGCAGGCGGATGGGGCGGGGCGGCCCGTCGGTTTGTCTCAATCTGTAACAGCTACCCAGCAAAACCGGGTCTTACTGTTACAGATCGAGATATTTCTCTCGACCCATCCTCAACAATCTCAATCTGTAACAGCTAGACCCGCTTTTGACCCCTACCTGTTACAGATCAAGACAAACGGAAGCGTTCCGTCGGAAAATCTCGATCTGTAACACCTACAGGCCAAAAACGACCCCAGATGTTACAGATCGAGACGAACAAACTCGGTCCGACCAAACATCTCAATCTGTAACATCTAGACCGACTTTTGGCCTCCACCTGTTACAGATCAAGACAAACGGCAACTGTCCGTCCGAATATCTCAATCTGTAACAACAACTCGGCAAAATCCGTCCCTCGTGTTACAGATCGAGACAAACGGAGCCCCGCTCGCCGGAAATCTCAATCTGTAACATCTACAGACCAAAATCGGACCCACCTGTTACAGATCGAGACAAACCCCAGCAGCAACACCGTCCCCGTTCGAGGAAACGACCGCCACACTCACCTTTTTAAACAACCTAATACTGCGCAGCCTGCGATAATAATTTGGTCACGCGTCGACTACGGCGAAGACGCGGCAGAGGGGACACCCATGCAACCGAGTACCACCGATAGGTCCACCGCAAAGCAAGCGCTGCTCGAGGCGCTCTTGAGCGACGCGGGACTCAAGAACCTCACGCAAACAGCCTCTACCGTTATGGGCAACCCGGTGCTCGTCGTCGATCCCGTCTACCGCTATGCCGCCCGCGGTGGCTTTGAGCTCGACGATGCCGACGACCCCCCCCTTGCAGCCATCACCCGCGCCGAGCTCTCCGAAGGCGATATGCTGCAGGACGAAGCCGTGCGCTACATCATCGAACGCGATCTAGACGAGAAGATTGCCCGCTCGACAGGCCCGCTCACACGCTATAACGACATGTTCTGCCTCAACACCATGACCGGTGCGATCAAGGTGCACGGCACGTGTCTGGGTCGGGCGATGATGATCGAGCGCAATCTCATGCGAATCCTCCTTTATAGGGCTCTCGGACGAGCCCGGGTTTCATGCGAATTGCATGCGTATCGACAGCCATACTTTCGCTCGAGAACAGGCTCAAAACCATGTGCAGGCGCACCGATGTTTGCCCATAGCGACCATGGGCTTTGTGCGGATGAACCATGCGTTTGGGCAACGCTTTCGAGCGCATGGTCCTGGCGCCATACGCACAAGGGGGGGCGGTGTGCCTTATGGCACCCGCCCCTGATAATCGAGTTTTCTTATGTTTAGTCCTATTAAACAGTCCAATATCTTTAGGCAAGATCACCCCGACGGCGCTCATCCCACTTGGAAGGCCAGACTCCACCCGCCTGCTCGATGGGATGAGTCCGCGCATCACCTGGACTCTCTACGCCTCCAATGGATCGGTAGCCTCTTACGAACACTTTCAAAAGTATGACAAGAGAAAGAAAAGTCCGTAGATTATGCATCTTTAGACTCGCGAAAAAGCACATCATGCCCGTCAGCGGCGACGCACCGGCCTTCGGGACGCCTGAAGGCTACTGGGCACGGCGGCGATATTCATAGCGAATGATACGGACGCTGCAACTGGTATTATATGACGTACTATTGAAAGGATGCTGAAGAGGTTGCGGGAAAATGCTTGCTTACTAGAAGCAGAGCAAGGAGATCCAGAAGACGGATTGCGGACAAATGATATGAATTAAATAGGGCACTGCGCGCTATAGAAGGAAAAGGGTGGTGGGTCCTGATGCTGGTACTGTCTGCTGTTTTAAGTTTATTAATAAAATCTGGCTGTGTAATCTGTGCAGCCCTTTATTTAATCCTCTATATCGGAGGTCAAAAGAAGGAATATCTGTATATCGCTCTGTTTATGCTAAGCCAGTACTTGATTGAGCTAATAGTTCGAGGATACGAAATTAGTTCGCCCCTTTATTATTACTTTCATAATTTTTTTTCGGTGCCCGTAGTAATCAAGTCGCTATTATATTTCGCCTGCGCCTTTCTCATATGTCATTTATTCAAGGGGGCTGTTGGAGGGTCAAAAACATGGATATTGACATTGGTGGAAGCGCCATTGTTCATCTGGCTCATCATGTTCCCTTTGTTAAAGGTGCGTACAGGATTCTTGTATATTTGTTATTTATTGCCATTCCAGCTTCTGGTTATCGTACTAGCCTTTATCGGTAGCAGGTCCTTTGGCAAAACAGTGCATAAGAGCATGTTTTTAAGGTTAGATATGTTCTTGCGACTGGTTGGAATCCTTGGATTAATGACTGTCTTTGAGGATATTCTTACGGGGTTACATTATGGGCTAAATAATGATGTTGCAAGCCTAGTAACTAGCGGCGCGATTCGAAGCCGCAATTTTGGCGAAAGCGTCTCCCAGATAGTTGTTGCCGCATATCTTATTGTTGTTGCGGCGCGTTTTCTTGTTGACAAGATCACAGTGAAACCGATTAGCTATGAAGCCTTGACAGGAGAGCTTTCGGAAGAAATCATAGACGCCTATGCGACATCTATTGGCCTTAGTCTCAGAGAGCGAGAGATTCTGGGATTCTTGCTCAAGGAGAAAAGCACACAGGAGATATCCGAACTGTTGTTTATTTCGACTGGCACCGTCAAATCTCATACACATAACATTTACCAGAAGGCCGATGTTAGCAACAGGATGCAGTTGCTGCAGAAAATCAGATGTTCATAACGTTGATTACGTTGGGCTAATCAATATGAATCCCGCTT